>DAOQGS010000093.1:0-9611 GCA_035338675.1 Cellvibrionaceae bacterium | reverse complement strand
CCTGAGCAAAGGCTTTTTGCAGGGCTAACACCCCCTTGCCGCCATAAATGGGGTCAAACAACACACCGGTTTCACACCAAAATTCTCGGCACACATCCAGTATAGATGCGGGTATTTTGCCGAAGGGCCTATCAAAACCGTGCCAGTTCACCCTGTGTACACCGGCAGAGCCAGTTAACTGCTGCGTCCAGGCTTCAACTGCCTGGGTGTAGGGCTTAGGATCGGTTATGGCCAGGGCGCCAACTGCCTGCACATTGTGCCACCGGGACGCCAAACCGGCTACGCTGGTGCCAGTGCCCGCAGGCAGCCAAACGCTATCCGGGGTTATGTCCTGTGCCCTCAATTGGGCCGATACCGCCTCTGCATAATCGGCAAAACCCTGAGCCCCCAACACGCCTGCCCCACCTTCGGGAATTAGATAAAAATCCGCATAGCGCGTTGTTAATTCCGCACTAAATGCGGGCTCCATTTTGCGGCGGTATTGCTCTCGGCTGATCGGCAACAACTGCATACCCTGGGCGCGCAGTTCGCTGAGGGTCGGATTGTTTAGATCCGCATCGCCTGCGCGAATGATCGCAACGGCTGGCAGATTAAGCGCTTTGGCCACTCGCGCCAGAGCGTAGAGGTGATTTGAATAGGCGCCGCCAAAGCTAATTACACCTCGTGCAGCACATTTTTTTGCCTGCATTAAGTGATGAAATAATTTAAATAATTTATTGCCACTGACGGCTGCATGTAATAGATCATCGCGCTTAATCCAGATGCGGCAATTGGCCGCCCGCGCGCACGACCAGGCAACTGGCTGTACCTGCGCCCGTTGTGCAAGGTTATAAAGTGGGGAGGGGGAAGATAAATACATGGTCTGGGCGGGCGGCAGCTAATTAACCGGCGATGGGTTTTAACTGCCTGTTGCCACAATAGGAATAAAAATCACGTTTTAGGCTGATGTTCAGTGCAACAATCGCTCACGCCAGGAATAAAATGGCGCGGTTCTTCAACGCGATAAATACTCGCCGCACAGGGGCCATTGACGGTTGCGGCGCTGCACACTGGCATTAAAAAATGGCTCAGCCACGCGTTATATAAGGCTTCTGTTACACCCAATTTTTGCGCTGTATAGGCCGTGGCAGATTTTAAAAATTCCGCCAATTCCCCCACCGGAATTTGTATCGGGGTAAGGCCTGCGCGGTAATGTACAAAACGCACGCCGTGGTCATTTAACATTTGCAAATAATCAAAAATACGCTCGTCGGCTGCACTGGGATGTTCATTTTGTTCGCGCAACTGGTTGAGCAATTGCTCCTCTCGTTCGCTGCGGTATAAGAGTTCTATTTCTCTGCGCTGCAACAGTTCGGCAAAATCCTGCGTGGCTTCATGCACCGCCGCCGCTATTTCGCTATCACTGGCCGCGCTTAATTGGGCTTGTGCGGCAAGGCTTAATTGTTGCTGCTCCATGCGAATGATCTTGTGCTCATAATAATTGCGCAGCCCTTCAGCTTTATTGCTCAGCGTCTGGCTGTGCTCAGTGGCCTGCACTAATTGTTGCTGGGCCTCGGCCAGTTGGCGCTCTAAATGCGCCAGCTGCTCATCCCGCTCCTGCACCATTTGCTCAAGTAATTCCAAACGCTCTTTTAAATCTTCGCTACTGGGTACCAGGGTGGGAATGCGCGCCTGCTCGTCAATTACTTTCGCCAGGACATTTTTAATACCCGTGTCATCCCGTTGATTCAAATGCTGATGCAGCACCGTTTGCAGCCGCTCCCCCATAGCCGCCACCAAATTATCCGGTTTATTGGGGTCATCCTGGCCATCGTCAACAAAACAAATCCCTAAACGATTGCGCGATACCGCCTTTTTTAATTGTCCTAGGTGGTTTTGACGCCCCTTTACTTCCGGGTCCCACAACAGCTGTTTGTATAGGTCGATGGGGCATTGGGAAAAGGTGGCCATGTGGATGGGGCCTGCGCCAAGGTCTGGGCCGGCTTGGCCGCGCTTGGCAAGATCCGCTAGGGGCATGTTCCATGAGCCGTCGATCCAACCGTGATCATCAAACCCCACTTTAAAAAATACTGCAGCGGTAATAAGCAGGCGATGGTTAATCTCAACGTACACCGCCTGCATGGTGCGCAAAGCCCATTCTTTAGACGGCACAAAACCATCTAACATGGATTCGAATTCAGGGAGGAGAAGTTGGCCGACGATTTCGGCCTGATCGAAAAAATATACCGCGCGTGCTTTTTCAGTCGAGAGCAACAACATAGGATAATCGCGATTCCACATCTAGGGACAAGTGCAGCAGGGGATTACCAGCACTCAAAGCGGCACTATAGCCTAAACAGCGCGCCAACTTCAGCCCCTAGGGCACGCTGCGCACTAACTATAGTACGCTTCCTTAGCATTTATCCTTCTAACTCTGGCCTATAAAGCGGTAAATATAAATCAATTCACAGTTTTACTGGCCGCCCTGCGCACACGCGATTGTTATATGCGCAGGGCTTTTACCTACAGGCCTAAGCTTGGGCTCGACACCTGAACGCTTGGGCTTTGTCGCGCGGGACTATTTTTGTCACTGTTTAGATCACATTTGATCACACACCGGATCAGATTAACGATCACGCGCAACGATAGGCTGAACTATCGTTTATTGCCTCTTGGCCACTCACTCTGTGAGGGGGCAGCAAAATGGCTTTAGACTTCCGAATAATCATCAAAACTAAATTGCTCGTCTTCATCGTTGACGGAGCAGGTAATTTCTAATAGTTCTTCAATATAATCTTGCATAGTTTTAGGCTCCTTTGGTCCTCGGTTTTCAGTATCTACTGCTAAGTACGTGTTGTTTGAGGTGGTTAAACCTCACCTACCCTCACCGCAATACTGCCGTTAGCGTGTGACGGTTTGTTTACAGAGTAGCAAAGGACTCGCCAAGTTCACGGACAACTACACACCGTGTGACTGGTTTGTTGTTTTACGCTTTGAAAGAAGGGGCGAGATCATGTGTACGCTAGGCTCAGTGACCGCGTGCAAATTTTTGCGGGTAAAAAATCACAGATGTTTGCTGAAAAATCCTCAGCCAAATGTGGCCTAGACCAAGATTGGTGCATTTTCAGCAACGATGCTTGGAGTTGGCTCACCCCGCTTGTTGCTGCAACCGCTTCAGGCGCCTCACCACTTTCCCCCAGAGCGCGCCGCAAGAATTGATTGCCTTGCATCAAAAATGCGCAGACCAAATTCGTTTTTAGGTTTCTTTCAGGTGCGAGTCAAAATAGCAATACTCATTTGTACTCGCTCAGTGATCAAAGCATCCTCAATTCATAAGCGCAATTTAACAGGCTGGTAAATCGATGGAGAGATATCTACTCAGAGCTGTCACGCCAAATCAATTCGCCTACCCCACTGGTAGTGGCCAATAAATCTACCAGTGCGGTTAATAAGTCCTCGGCCAATGCAACCGGAGCCTTGTCTCTGCCAAACAAGCCTTTAGGTTTGCAGTCTAGGTAAATTTGCCATCTATTGGACGCCCCCGGCACATTGCCGCAGCACAACCAATACTCATAGTCATCCACAGCGTATTCAATAAACCAGCCCCAATCTTCACTGTTGGGATAACTGGTAACAAACCCCTTCCCGGCTAATTGCTGGCAGAGCCACCACGCCAATTCTGCGCCGTAACAATGGGGATTAACCTGCGCGGATTCGGGTAAAAACGGTTGAAACATGTCTGATGTAAATGCCACGTAGGTGTGCATAAACTTCCCCCGATTTGTAAGCAAACAATAGTGGCAAGCCCCGCAACACCTGCAAACCTATCGCGCTAGCCACTCGCTGCGCTTTGGCTCCACACAACAGTCTCTCGCGCCCCGGGCTTCAGCCAGCCAATTACGCCCAGTCCCTGCAAATGGTACCGAGCGCCAAACCCAATCTAATACCACCCGATACAATATCCAATTTTTAGCACATTAAAGGCAAATAAATCACTTAATGATCCAAAATAGGAACTCAATCGACAGAGAATCCAATTACCTTCTCATAAGATGCTATTATGGTTACATTAAGATAGATTTAACGGTTAAAATTCCATTTTGGTAACATTATGATCAGTCAATCCATGCCCCCTGCCGCCGTTGCAGAAGCGCTCGGTGAGCGACTCAAACAAGCTCGCCTGAATGCCGATCTGACTCAAGCAAGGCTTGCAGAGCTTGCCGGAGTTACCCGCAAGGTGGTGTTAAACGCTGAAAAAGGCAAAGCGCAGCTAGAGGCTTTTGTCGCACTCATACTCGCACTTAATCTTGCCGAGCACTTAGACAAATTCCTCCCCCCCCAAACCATCTCCCCCGTGCAACTGGCCAAATTACAAGCCAAACAACGTAAGCGCGCATCCCGCGCCGAGCGCAATCCAATAGCCCACCCGACACCCACCTCTGACTGGTAGCTGACTCATGTCCCTAGATGTTATTAGCGTTAATTACCTAGGTAAAACCGTCGGTGCGGCGAGTTTCGATACCCAAACTGGCCTGGGTGCTTTTGAATATACGGCGGAATTTCTCGACACGGGCATAGAACTCTCCCCCCTGAAAATGCCCTTGGCCAAACGCATCTATACCTTTCCTGAACTGGATCACGCCACATTTAAGGGGCTGCCTGGCCTGTTAGCCGACTCGCTGCCAGATGACTTCGGCAACGCGGTATTAAACGCCTGGATGGCGAGCAAGGGTAAACAAGCGGAGCAAATAACCCCCTTGCAGCGCCTAAAATACACGGGTAAACGCGGCATGGGCGCTTTGGAATATGCTCCAGCCACCACCCTAAAAAACCTCAACGCCTCCCAGCCCGTAGCCATTGAATCCCTAGTCACTATCGCCCAAGAAGTGCTTGATAGCCGCGCCAATTTTAAATTGGAATTAAACAAACAGGGCCAAGAAGACCGCGAGGCTATGCTGGCACTTTTATCCGTAGGCATGAGTGCCGGCGGCGCCCGCCCTAAAGCAGTACTGGCATTTAATAAAGACTTCACCCAAGTGCGCTCAGGCCAAACCAAAGCACCTGCGGGGTTTACTCATTATTTAATGAAATTTGATGGTGTACGGGAACACAATCAAAACAACGAAACCTTTGGCGACCCAATGGGTTATGGGGCCATGGAGTATGTTTATTATTTAATGGCCACTAGCTGCGGCATCCACATGATGCCCTGCTCTCTATTGCCAGAGGGCAAGCGCCGCCATTTCATCACCCAGCGTTTTGATCGCATCGGCAATGAAAAACTGCATATACAAACCCTCAATGGCTTAGCACACGTCAATTACAAAATGCCGGGGTCATTTTCGTATGCGGAAATTTTTGCCGTGGCCCGCCAACTGCGTTTAACGGCTTTGGATGCCGAACAACTATTTAGGCGCATGGCATTTAATATAATTGCCCGCAACCACGATGATCATTCCAAAAATAGTGCTTTTATTTTGCGCGATAAAACCTGGCAACTAGCCCCCGCCTACGACTTAGCCTACAGCTATAAGCCGGGCAGCCCCTGGGTCAATAGCCATTGGATGAGCCTCAATGGCAAACGGGACAACTTCACCCGGCAAGATTTTTACAGCCTGGAATCCTTAAGCCCACTGTTTGGCCGCGCCAAAATAAATACAATCATCGATGAGATTACCCAACAGGTGGCAAACTGGCCGAGCCTCGCCCGCGAACACGAAGTACCGGCAACGCTAAGCCGAGAAATAGCCAAAAATCTGCGCCTTAACCTCTAGCAGCCTGCAATGCCCCCACGGCAGCCACCAACTGCTGATTTAACTCCGCGTGAGTTAACACACCGGCCGCGGCATCAAAATTATCGGCAAAATTAGGCACCGCTAGGCTCGCCACCACCTGGGCACCAAAGCGCCCAGCAGACGCGAGTGCTTCGCTTAACACACTGGCACCACCGCGCCCACCCGGTGAAGTAGCCAGAAAGACAGCGGGTTTATCCGCAAAGACTTTTTTCTCAAGGCGCGAACACCAATCAAAAAGATTTTTATAGGCCGCTGTATAGGTGCTGTTATGCTCCGCAAAGGAAATAATTAAGCCTTGGCTGGCGGCTATTTTGGCCAAAAAATCCTTCGCCAATTGCGGATGGCCCAATTGCGCCTCGCGGTCAACACTAAATAATGGCAATTCGTAATCATTAAGATCGAGTATTTCAACCTCAACGCCCTGCAGCAAACCAGCCGCATAGGTGATCAATTGTTTATTAATCGACTGCCGACTGCTGCTCGCTGCAAATGCAATAATTTTCATATCACTCACCTCGTCTTCCAACCCAAGAAATTATCAAAAAATCAGCCCAAACCACCGCAATTACGGACGGCTGCGAAAACCCACCACCAGGCATAAACCCCCACCCAAAAGCGCCCCAACCCCCACCCATAGGGGTATATCTACGGTTTTCTTTTCTTTTACGGCAAGCTCAAGGGGACCAAGTTTGATTGCAGTGTTATCTTGGGTATAACTAAAACCACCATAAGCCAGGGCCCAACCCCCTGCCACAATCAAAGAAATACCTAGCAACTTAAGACCTTTCATAAACATCATCCAATCAAACAGAGGGGAAACACCACCCCAAAAACCATAAATTTAGTGTGCAACCCAGCCTTAGCTGGCTAGCCCAAGCTTACCAGAAGCGCAGATTACCCAAACACAAAAATACCGGGAATCGTAGACTATTCTTGATCCCAATGGAAATGATGTAACAGACGGTGCAAAAGCGGTGTAAACAACAAGGCCGCAGCCACAATAAACACCAACCCCGCATAAAGCGCAAAGAAGCCTGCGAATAATTTTCCGGCAAATGATTGCGGCGGATTTACCGGCCCCATTCCGCCCAACAACATAGAGGCATTTAAAAATGCATCAACCCAACTTAAGCCCTCAAACCGCACATAACCACTCATTCCAATTAACAGCGAAAAGGCCAAGAGAATAAACACCCAAGCCAATTGCCGAAACAATCGACGGATAAATTTTGCTTGAGTAATGGGATTTTGCCGCTTGGATTCATACATAAAATCAATCAACACTCAATATAATGAAAAATGCAGACAGGAGAACCACCCGTCAGGTGAGCATCGACGCTATAAGCTTTTTTCGCTCTTTGGTTAAATAGGCTGACTAACTCGCAGATTAGACGAACCCTTCGAAACTGCGCGTGCAATTATTCAAAACTGACAAAGAATAACTGAGGGAAAAATAAATACCATGGCTGCGAATGGTCTGAGGGCAAAGCCCTCGTAATACACTTGCCGAAAGCGATGGGTGGAGGAGATATTAGCGGCGGCGTTTTTTCTGTTTGATACTTTCATTGACCCGATCGCGCATTTCTTTACCGGGTTTAAAGTGGGGAACGTATTTGCCTTCTAAGGCAACGGCCTCACCGGTCTTGGGGTTGCGCCCTACGCGGGGTTCGCGGTAATGCAGGGCAAAACTGCCAAAACCGCGAATTTCAATGCGCTCGCCCTTGGCGAGGGATTGGCTCATAAATTCGAGTAGTAACTTGACCGCAATCTCAACATCCTTGGGCGAGAGTTGGTCCTGTGCTGTAGCAATACGATCAATCAGCTCTGACTTGGTAATAGACATTGCGCCGCATCCCATTAAAGATTTGTTGCTACCGCTCACAGAGCCCGCCGAAGAATCTGTGCGCACCGGGTAAACTTATCTTAAGCGCCTGTTATACATCAAGTTTTCGAATAAAAGAAGCCTGCTGGCGAGATTATGTGCACAGAGGCCACAGGGATTTTTAATCAGCCCTTCAGATGCCTGTACGCAAGCGGCGCAAAAGCCGCCCTAACGCAATTCTTTGGGCAGTGAAAAACTGACGTTTTCCACCCGCCCGGCCAATTCTTCAGGCATTTGGGCGCCGTATTGCTTCAGGCCGTGAATAACACTCTGCACCAAAACCTCCGGTGCAGAGGCGCCGGCCGTAATGCCCACCGTATTGGCCTGTGCAAACCAATGGGCCTGTAAATCCTGGGGGCCATCAATCAAATAAGCCTTAGCACCGCAGCGCTCAGCCAACTCCCGCAAACGGTTGGAGTTAGAGCTATTGGGTGACCCCACCACTAACACCACCTGAGTTTCCAAAGCCAACTGCTTTACCGCATCTTGGCGGTTTTGTGTGGCATAACAAATATCATCTTTGCGCGGCCCCTGAATATTAGGGAAGCGCGCCCGCAGGCAGTCAATCACCCGCGCTGTGTCATCCATAGAAAGAGTAGTCTGCGTCACATAGGCGAGTTTTTCAGGATTTTTTACCGGTAAAACCGCTACATCCGCTTCATTTTCCACCAGATAAATGGCGCCGCCATGGGCGTTGGTATATTGCCCCATAGTGCCCTCAACCTCCGGGTGCCCGGCGTGGCCGATCAGCACACACTCCCAACCATCCTCGCTGTATTTGGCCACTTCAAGGTGCACCTTAGTCACCAATGGGCAGGTGGCATCAAATACTCTCAGGCCCCGCGCTGCGGCCTCTTGCCGCACAGACTGGGATACACCGTGGGCGCTGAAAATAACAATCACGTCATCCGGCACATCCACCAGCTCATCCACAAAAACAGCGCCGCGCTCTTTTAATTGTTCAACAACAAATTTGTTATGCACCACTTCATGACGCACATAAATGGGTGCGCCAAATACGTCTAAGGCGCGGTTGACAATATCTATGGCGCGATCGACACCTGCGCAAAAGCCACGGGGGTTGGCTAATTTAATTTGCATGCAAAAACTTTCCTAATGAGATGTGGCTGGCTGCACGTTGAGAATATGCACGTCAAACTCGATGGCCTGCCCAGCTAAGGGGTGATTAAAATCAACCGTTACCAAGCGATCATCCACATCAGCCACCACACCGGGTAATTCGGTATTTTGCGCGTCGGCGAAATTAACCACTAAACCCGGCTCTAAATTTAATTCAGTGGAAAATAACCGCCGCTCAATTTTTTGCAGATTATTAGGGTTGCGCTGCCCGAATGCATGCTCGGGGGCGATCACAAAATCTTTGCGCTCGCCGCTGTGCAACCCCATTAATACACGTTCAAAACCCGGTAATAAATTGCCATCCCCCATCACGAAGGTAGCTGGTTGCTGGTCAAAATTGCTGTCGATTACCTCACCGTCGGGCAGGCGTAGGGCAAAAAATAAAGTAACTTGCATACCGGCTTGAATGGGCAAGCTAGTGGTCATAATCATTCGCCTTTTTTACGCAGAGAATCCCATACCAGGGCAGCGGCGCCTGCGCATATGGCCATGTCCGCCACATTAAACGCGGGAAAATACGCATCCCCCCAGTGGAATAATAAAAAATCCACCACATAACCGAGCGTCACGCGATCATACAAATTGCCCAAGGCGCCGCCCAACACTAACGACAACCCCAGCGCCTCGATCACTTTCTGCCGCGACAAACGCGCCAGCCAATAACCCAAGCCTAAGCTCACCGCAGCTGCTATGCCCATAAAAAACCAGCGCTGCCAACCGCCCTCTTGAGCCAAAAAACTAAACGCGGCGCCGTGGTTATAATGCAAGGACAAACTAAAAAAGAAAGTATACGGCTGGGACTGGCCCTCGTATTC
>DAOQGS010000092.1:0-9647 GCA_035338675.1 Cellvibrionaceae bacterium | reverse complement strand
GAGCAGGGCCTGGGCTGGAGCAATGCCTTTGGCAGCGGCAAGGGCGTGCACACCACCACCAGCGGCATTGAAGGCGCCTGGAAACCAAACCCCACGCAATGGGATAACGGCTACTTTGACATGTTGTTCGGCTACGACTGGGAACTCACCAAAAGCCCCGCCGGAGCCCACCAGTGGACGCCGAAAAACTGCAAACCCGAACATATGATCCCGGACGCCCACGACCCATCCAAGCGCTTCCCGCCCATGATGACCACCGCGGATCTCTCCCTGCGCTTTGACCCGGCCTATGAAAAAATTGCCCGCCGCTTTCACCAAAACCCAGCGGAATTTGCCGATGCCTTCGCCCGCGCCTGGTTCAAACTCACCCACCGAGACCTAGGCCCCCGCAGCCGCTACCTGGGTAAATTAGTGCCCGCCGAAACCCTGCTCTGGCAAGACCCCATCCCTGCGGTAAACCACCCCCTGGTGGACGCCCAAGGTGTTGTCCAGTTAAAGCAGCGGGTACTGGCGTCAGGACTATCCATCTCCGCCCTGGTGGCCACCGCCTGGGCCAGCGCCTCGACCTTTCGCGGCAGCGACAAACGCGGCGGCGCCAATGGCGCGCGCATTCGCTTAAGCCCGCAAAACAGCTGGGCGGTAAATCAGCCTGCGCAACTAGCCCAGGTGCTCGCCACCCTCACTGGCATTCAAGAAGCCTTTAACCTCGAGCAGACCGGCGGCGTGCAAATATCCCTGGCGGATTTAATTGTGCTGGCGGGCAGCGCCGCCATTGAAGAAGCCGCCCAACGGGCCGGAGTATCTATTCAAGTACCTATTAGCCTTGGCCGTATGGATGCCAGCAGCGAGCAGACGGACGTGGAATCATTCCAGGTGCTTGAACCTGTGGCCGACGGCTTTCGCAATTACGCGGCTAAAGGGTTTGAGAGCATAGCGGCTGAATTATTAATTGATAAAGCCCATTTACTCACCCTGAGCGCCCCTGAAATGACCGTGCTGGTGGGTGGCCTGCGGGTATTAAATGCCAATACCAACCAAAACCCCCAGGGTGTATTCAGCCAGAGGCCTCAAACCCTTAGCAATGATTTTTTCACCCATTTATTGGATATGAATATCAAATGGCACAAGGTGCCAGGCGAGCATTATTTAGCGGGCAAAAATCGCCGCAGCGGGGAATTGGTGTGGACGGCCAGTGTGGTAGATTTAATTTTTGGTTCTAATTCACAACTGCGGGCCATTGCCGAGGTTTATGCACAAAACGACAACAGCGAAAAATTCGTTAAGGATTTTGTGGCAGCCTGGACTAAGGTGATGAATTTGGATCGGTTTGATCTGCAATAAACATAACGGAAAACCAACCCCAGTTTGTGACAGGCTGGGGCGGCACACGATTTCCGCTGCCTGATTTAACAGCTTGTTGAAATACTACCTTGCGAGCGTTGGCGGCGTTAAATTTGGCGAAAAAACCGGAGTTTACACGCAGTAAATGAGGATTTTTTCGCCAAATTTGCCTTGCCAGCGCGTCGCCGCCTACGTATTTCAACAAGCTGTTAATCGGCGGCTTCTTACAAAAAAGGTAACTGGCTGTTGAACATTGTTCTCGCTGGCTTTTGGGTTTGGATCCTGCGACTTCGCGCAGGATGACGCGTTTTGCCGACTCGCCTTGCAGTGTCTAGGATTGTCATCCTGCGCGAAGTCGCAGGATCCATAGCCCAGCCTACGGCACATTATCCCAATTATTAACCCGGCGGCAGTTAGTGCAGAGTAAATAATTTTGTAACTATTCAGCACACTTTACTCCCCTCTTCCGCGCGGGCGGCAAATTCAGGAGAATTTGGCCATCTGGCATAATCGATTCGCGGTGTAGCAGTGGTGACTACAGGTTAGTGCAGACCGTCAAAAAGAGGGACCTTTTTGACGAGCCTACACGGATGTATTCACGGCGTGTCTGCACTAACCTGTAGTCACCGCTGCGGACGCTGGATTGCGAGGGCACAGCACTAAAACACACATGCGATAGTTCCCGGTCAGTGCAGGAATTACCTCCAGCCACATAAAAAGTTGCTGAATAGTTAAATAATTTTTAAAGCACCGCTAATTAAGTGCTATTCCTCACCCCAAGGCTTTTAAATTAAACGCGTATTGCAGGATTTGACGAGGGATTTTTTCCAGCGGCAGAATTTTTTCCACTGCGCCACATTTCACCGCCGCCCCTGGCATACCCCACACCACTGAACTCGCTTCATCCTGAGCAACTGTGGCAGCACCGGCCTGCCGCATGCGCAGAAGTGCTTGCGCGCCGTCCGCTCCCATTCCGGTGAGCATAATACCCATGCTGTTGGCACCGGCCTGCCCGGCCACCGAATCAAATAATACTTCCACAGATGGCCTATGCCGGTTTACCGGATCGGCCTGATCCAAACGGCACACATAACCTTTCGGCGTTTTTAATAGACGCAAATGGCTATGGCCCGGCGCTAAATAAGCAGCCCCCGCCTCAATGGCTTGATTGTGTTCGGCCTCATACACTTTTATTTGGCACAGGCTATCCAAGCGGCGGGCGAATGAAGTGCTAAATGCCGCCGGTATATGCTGGGTAATAACAATCGGTGGAGAATAGTCGGGCAATGCTTCCAGCACGTGTTTAATCGCTTCTGTGCCGCCGGTGGATGCGCCGATGGCACAAATAAATCCGGCTTTTAAATTGCGATTATGGGTCAAGCTCGCAAGATCGTTTTTAGGCTTAGCGCCCGCCCGAATATCCACAACCACATTGGCTTTGGACGCCCAATAAAGTTTTTCTAAAATAAGCTCGCGGTACACTTCTAATGCACTATCGCCACCGGACTGGGGTTTTGGCAAAAAATCCACGGCACCTAATTCCAGCGCCTCCAGGGTTGCCGGCGCCCCTTCCTGAGTAAGGGTTGAAATCATCACCACCGGCATGGGCCGCAAACGCATTAAATTACTTAAAAAGGTAATGCCATTCATACGCGGCATTTCCACATCCAAGGTCAACACATCCGGGTCGTGTTGTTTTATTAGCTCCCGCGCCTCATAGGGGTCTTTGGCTTCCGCCACTACAGAAAAACGTCGATCGGAATTAATCATTTCACGCAAGATAGCGCGCAGAAGTGCCGAGTCATCAATAATAAGCACTTTGATTGCTTTAGGCATACTAAAATAACTCCACATCGGTAGTAGTGGGTTTTTTATTCATCGACAACAAATAATCCCGCTCGCGCCGTTCAATCGAATCATTGGCTGTGTGCACCAAGCGGCGCAATTTAACGGCGCCGGTTTTAGGGAAGTACACAACTTTACGCGGGCATACATCCCCCACATCTTCCGCCGCCAGGGTGAATTTTTCCTGCCGCAAATATTCACGGGCGAACTCAATATTGCGCGCACCTATATCAATATTGGTCATGCCGGTTAATACCCGCCCCCCGCCAAACATTTTTATCTCAAAATGTTCCCGGCGGCCGCCCTGCTTTAGAATAGCGTTAATCAAAAACTCCATAGCCCAGTTGCCGTAACACAGGGCGGGGTTAATGGAATTTTGCCGCGTAATGCCCCGCTCACCCTCCTGTACGGGCAACATAAAATGGTTCATACCGCCCACACCCAATTTGCGGTCGCGAATACACACAGAGATACAAGACCCCAACACGGTGTGGATCACTTCTTCCTGAGTGCTCACATAACACTCACCGGGCAATATTTTAGCCGCCGGGCATTGCCAATGGCCGTCCCAATTGCGGTATACATGCTCAAAGCCCGCCAAAGGCTTAGGTAATATTACTGTCGCCATACACTATTTAATCACTCGCACCACCCCAGGTGGCTTATTTTATTTTCTCGTAAATGGTGCGCCCAAGGCTTAAAAAGCGGTCAGAGATTTTATGCAAATTCTCCGAGTGACCGATAAACAAATGGCCTTTATCCACCATTTTATCCGCGTAGCGGTTGAACAGTTTTCGCTGGGTTTCCAAATCAAAATAAATCACCACATTGCGGCAAAAAATAATATCGAACGAGCCCTTCATGGGCCAGGCCTGCAATAAATTCAGCTGATTAAAACGAATCAACCCGCGCACACTATCAGCAATTTTTACCTGCTCGCCATCCGCCGATTTTTTAATAAACTGCTTGTAGCTACTGGGAAACGCGTCAAAGCGGCCCAAGCTATAAATGCCGCCACTGGCCCGCTCCAACACATTAGAATCAAGATCTGTGGCAAGAATTTTAACATCCCAATGTTTAAGCTCGGCAATAGAAGCCACCACCATGGCGATGGAGTGAGGTTCTTCGCCAGTGCTGCAGCCAGCTGACCATATACGAATTTTACGGGTAGACTGGTTGCGCTGCAAAAGCCCCGGCAACAACTGGTTTTTTAAAAAATCAAAGTGATGGGGCTCGCGGAAAAATGACGTGAGATTAGTGGTAATCGAGTTAATAAACTCCCGCTTCTCCTGCTCATCTTCAGACTGCAACAGCGCACAATACTGGTCAAAATCCGCCATATTCAGCGCCCGCAGCCTGCGGGCAAGCCGCCCGTAGATCATGTTTTCTTTATGATCCGACAATTTAATCCCTGTCCATGTGTAAGCCAAATTTTTAATTAAATTAAAATTGGCCTGCGACATGGGAAATTCACGATCGCGCTGCTGCAAGGATAAAAACTCTGTCATAGGCCGTGCTGAGTCCTCGGTTTAAATGCCAAACATTTAGCTCCACCTTCACGCGGGCCAAACAACAGAGGCAGTAAGGGGCCGAACATGTTGTGCTTCAAAAAACCACTGAGCCTGACGTGCCTATCTAAGAACACTAAAACGATTTATTAACCTGGCACTAAATGCCGCCGGGTTAATAATACACCTTATAACTCTCTATCCACGGGCAGTAAATTGAGGAGGACTTAGCCATAATCGCTTTGCGGTGCAGCACTAAACACTCGCCTGAAGTTTCCTATCGGCACAAGAATTCCATCCAGCACCAATAAATAGGTACTGAACAACACAAAAATTAAAAATCTTCCCACTCATCCGACGCGGATGGATGCACTGATTTTACTGGCTTTACGGCCTTGGCTTTTTTAGCACCCGCTTTAACCGGCGCCACATGCCGCGCAGCATGGGTGGCAGCGGCCATACCCGCCACCTGGCCTACGTTAAAAAAGCTCACCAATTGCCCCATATCATTGGCTTGGTCCACCATCGATTGACTAGCGGCGGTGGCCTCTTCAACCAAAGCGGCATTTTGTTGCGTCATTTCATCCATTTGTGAAACAGCTGTATTCACCTGCTCAATACCTGCGGTTTGCTCCCGCGCCGCGCTGGCAATATCCCTCATCATCTGGCACACCACTTCAACGGCAGAGACAATTTCACCGAGGGTTTTACCCGATTCATTGACCAATTCCCGTCCGTCTTGCACTTTAATAACGCTATCGCGAATTAATTCTTTAATTTCTTTTGCGGCCCCCGCCGAGCGCTGGGCAAGATTGCGCACTTCGCCTGCCACCACAGCAAAGCCGCGTCCCTGCTCACCGGCACGGGCCGCTTCAACTGCCGCATTTAACGCCAACAAATTAGTTTGGAAAGCGATTTCATCAATCACACTAATAATATCGGCGATTTTTTTACTGGCGGCATTAATATCCTCCATTGCTTGCACGGCCCGGTTAACAACAACTCCTCCCGTCTGCGCCTTACTCTGTGCCTGCAGAGCTAATTCATTAGCTTTTTGTGCATTTTCAGCACTCTGACGCACAGTACTCGTCATCTCCTCCATACTGGAAGCCGTCTCTTCCAAAGAGCTGGCCTGCTCTTCAGTGCGCTGGCTTAAATCGGCATTACCCTGCGCAATTTCATTGGCGGCGGTATGAATGGAACCTGCCGACTGGCGAATTTTGCTGATAATTTCTGTTAACTTATCGGCGGTAAAATTAGCATCTTGGCGCAACTGGCCAAATACACCAGCGTATTCCCGCGTAATCCGCTCAGACAAATTACCCTTGGCCATGGCGCCCAACATTCTCAACATATCATTTAGCGCAATCTCAACGGTGCTCACCAGGGAATTTAACCCTTTGCTGATACTGGCAAAAAAGCCCTCTTTGCCATCCAGGGAAATCTGCTTGGTAAAATCCCCCTGCCCGGCCGCCAAAATCATTGCATCAATTTCTTTTTCCATGGCGATTTCAGCCGTTCTATCCGCCCACTCCACAACTGTGCCGATTCTTTTATCGCCTTGCATAACTGGGTTAGCGATTACCGTAAACGTCCGACCGCCCACCTCAGCCTTACCATGGTAAGTTGTGCGCAGGTTTTTTAATATATCTCGTTGATGAGCTGGATTTCGGTGGAAAGCATCTATATTCATACCCATTAAACGATTAGCGTCAAAATTAGGTAATGCTCTTCTGAGATCCGACTCAGCTTTTCTCATCATGGCGCCAACTGCGGAGTTTAAATACACAATATTGGCATTTTCGTCTGCAATCATTACATTCGTACTTACATTATCCAGCGCTTGACGAACTCGTGCGTTCTCATCAGCTAGGCGCTTAGCTTCATTTTCCCGTGCAACACGCTCAGTTTTATCGTCCCATTCCACTACAGTTCCCATTCGCTTACCGGTGCCATCGTAAATGGGGGTTGCTATCAATCCAAAAATTAACCCCGCCACATTAATATCAGTTCGGTACTCAGAATGCATATTCTCTAGTAGTTTTCTCTGATGCTGGGGATTTTTGTGGAATTGATCAATCGAGCTTCCAAGCAAATTGGCCACATTAAAGCCCGGCAATATCTCCCTCAACGCGCGCTCATTTCGCTCCATCATGCTGCGTACAGACTGATTCATATAGCCAATATTTAAATTAGCGTCTGCAATCATGACAGAGGTATCACACACATCCAGCGCACGACGAATCTGGACGTTTTCAACATTTATTTTTCGCTCTGCCTCATCGCGAGCCAACTGATCCGTTTTATCCTGCCACTCCACCAACGTGCCAAGCCGTACTCCAGAGTCATCAAACCAGGGGGTGGCAATAAGGCCAAAGGTTAAACCAGCTACTTTAATTTCAGTATTATAAGGCTCGCGCAATCCCTGTAATAATGTGCGTTGATGACTGGGGTGGGCATGAAAAACATCCACATTGGAACCCACCAAGTTAGCCACCGAAAACCTGGGCAAAGCAGTCTTTAATTGTGTCTCTCTGGCCCGCAACATCTCCACTACCGTATCATTCGTATAAACGATGGATAAGTCATTATCCGCCAACATAACATTGGCCTGGCAGGATTTAAGTGCAGACGCCAAATTGGCCATATTGCGCGTTTTAGTAATATCCTGGGCAAATTTGACCACTTTATAAACTCGGCCAGCCGCATCTCGGATCGGGTTATAACTAGCCTGCAGCCAAATAACCTTACCCAACTTATCAACGCGCTTAAACACTGCACTTATCCGCTCACCGCTGTTCAAGCGCGCCCAAAAACGACTATATTCCGGCGACTGCTGCTCGTCTTTAAATATAAATATCCGGTGATGCCGCCCCTGCACCTCAGCAAGTGAATATCCTACAACCGATAAAAATAATTCATTGGCGCTTAGAATATTTCCATCCGGATCAAGCTCTATAACCGCCTGAGCCTGGTATAGAGCTTCAACCAACTGGGCATGCTCATAACAATTTGAATCGCTTTTATGTTCACCGCTTTTAAAAAAATTAAACATGGGATCCTCCCGTTAAATTAACATACGCCAGCAAGATGTTCATGCAAGCCAGACAAATTTGGCATATCTTCAATATTGAGCAACTGATCAATATTTAAAAGTATAACCATTTTATTTTCGATACTCACAAGGCCTTTTACAAAATGCATATCAACTGCATGCCCCAAATCCGGTGCTTGCCGCAGATCTTTATCTGCCAGTGAATAAACATCTGAAACACCGTCAACCACTATCCCCACCACGCGAGAAACCCCAGCCTGTTGCACTTTTAATACAATCACAACAGTAACGGCCGTATAATCGATAGCTGGCAGCCCAAAGCACTGCCGCAAATCAATAATGGGCACTATGGTGCCGCGCAAATTAATAACCCCTTTAATATGCTTGGGCGCATTGGGCAGTGGCGTTGCCGTTTCCCAGCCGCGAATTTCCTGCACGCACAGTATATCCACGCCATATTCTTCATGATTCATAATAAAAGTTAGATATTGGCTGGTGGCGCTGGCGGCGTTTTGCTCCGCGTGGTTATGGTGTAAATCAAATGAGGGGGTCTGCATAGGGCATCCTCAGTAAGCATTCAATTAATTGCATCCAGCGCCAAAGCCAACAGCCCCAGGCGCCATTATTTTTTAGGCGATATGTTGATGGGCCTGCCGCAGGCCCGCCAAATGCACAATCCCCTGAATATCTAAAATAAGCGCCACGGTGCCATCGCCTAATATGGTCGCGCCGGAAACACCTTCAACCTTTTTGTAATTTTGCTCCAGGCTTTTAATTACCACTTGCTGTTGGGCCAAAAGCTCATCTACCACAATTCCCACTTTTTCACCTTCCGATTCCACTACCACCATTAACTGGGGCTCATCCCGCTGCCGGTCGCCCTCTAAATTAAACACATCTTTTAAGTGCAATACCGGCACATAATCTTCGCGCAATTTAAAAACGCTGCAACCTCCGGCTATATGGCGCATACGCTCAACCCGGTGCTGCACCGACTCCACAATTGCTACCAGTGGGAAAATATAAATATGGTCGTTCACCCGCACCAATTGGCCGTCGAGAATCGCCAGGGTCAGCGGCAGGCGGATGCGAATTCGGCTGCCTTTGTTCGGCTGTGACGAAATTTCCACCACACCGTTAAGGGCCTGAATATTGCGCTTCACTACATCCATGCCGACGCCGCGGCCGGACACATCACTCACTGTTTGCGCGGTGGAAAAGCCAGGTTGAAAAATTAAATCGTACACCTGCTCATCGGTAAAATTGGCGGCCTCCTGGGCGGAGATAATATTTTTTTCGATGGCTTTTTGGGTGATCGCTTCACGGTCCAGGCCTTTGCCATCGTCAGTAATTTCAATTATTACGTTGCCGCTTTGGTGATAGGCATTAAGTAAAATGTGCCCCTCCTCAGGCTTGCCTTTTGCTAAGCGCACCTCGGGCAGCTCTATACCGTGATCCACCGCATTGCGCACCAAGTGCACCAGCGGGTCGCCAATTTTTTCCATGACGGTTTTATCAAGCTCGGTATTTTCGCCATTTAATTCAATGTGAATTTTTTTCCCCAATGTTTGGCCCAAATCCCGCACCATGCGCGGAAAACGGCTAAAAGCAAAACTAATTGGCAGCATGCGAATGCGCATAACACTTTCTTGCAGCTCGCGAGTGTTTTGCGCCAATTGGCTTAAGCCTTCCATTAATTTAGGCGCGGCCGCTAGATTTAATTCACTGCCGAGCTGGCCCAACATGGATTGGGTAATCACCAACTCACCCACCATATTAATAAGGCTGTCGATTTTATCTATGCCAACACGGATGGAAGAGGTTTCCGCCGAGGCGGTTTTTTTGTTTGCCTCAGCCACTGCAGGCGCCTGTTGCGGCGGTGTTACAACAGCGGGAGC
>DAOQGS010000091.1:0-9666 GCA_035338675.1 Cellvibrionaceae bacterium | reverse complement strand
CACCCCGGAAGTGGCGGCCACAAAGGCTCCATCATTTAATAAATAGCGGTTTTTACCCACTTCAACTACATCCATGGCGCCGGGCATGGCGGGGGATAATAAACAGTCGCCGTCGCCGCGCACCGCTTCAATATGCTGTTGAAAAAAAGATTCGCCGTTGGCGAAGGTGCGCATAAGGGCTGCGCCAAAGCCGCCGCCCATTTTGCCTTTTAAATCCAGGGTGGCGTCCATCATCACCATGGCGCCGGATTCGCAATAAATTTTGTCGCCCCGCTGCATGGCAACATGCAAAAACGGATCGACGTCGCCAGTGGGGGTAAACACAGTCATAACCTTACTCCGTGGGGCAAATGGGGTTGATAAATTTAAGGGCTTGGGCAGCCGCCGGGTTTAACTACCCGCAGGCTCGAGGCTGGGTAGCGGTGCAGCTGGGCGGCCGGGCGCACGGGGCGGGCCACTAAGTTGCCGCTGCAGTTGGGGCAGGTGCCCGCTAACACAGTTGTCGCACAGCTGCGGCAAAAGGTGCATTCAAAGGTACAGATCATGGCGTCGAGGCTGTCGGGGGGCAGGTCTTTATCGCAGCACTCGCAGTTGGGGCGCAGTTCTAACATGCTCTTGGCCTCGCAGGCAGACGGTAAAACCCTGCGCCGCCTAGACCCGGCAAGCCGGATACTGGCGGTGCAGGGAGGAAGCCCTTAGGCGTTAATGCCGTAAGAGCGCGCCAAGGGCCCAAGGCCACCGGCAAAGCCTTGGCCGACGGCTTTAAATTTCCACTCGGCGCCAGCGCGGTAGACTTCACCGAAGATCATAGCGGTTTCAGTGGAGCCGTCTTCAGAGAGGTCAAAGCGGGCGATTTCTTTGTTGCCGTCGGCGTTTAACACGCGGATATAGGCTTTGCCCACTTGGCCGAAGTTCTGGCGGCGCGCTTCGGCGTCGTGGATGGTTACAGCCACCACCACGCGCTCAACGTCGGCGGGTACTACGCCTAGGTCAATGGTTAATTGCTCGTCGTCCCCATCGCCTTGGCCGGTGGTGTTATCGCCTAGGTGCACGATGGAGCCGTCGGCGGATTTTAAGTTGTTGTAGAAGATAAAGTCGGCGTCGGAGCGCACTTTGCCGTCGCCTTTGAGCAGGAAGGCGCTGCCGTCGAGGTCGAAGGCGGCGCCGTCGGTGGCCCGTGGGTCCCAGCCGAGGCCGACGATGAGTTTTTTCAGGCTTGGGGCTTCTTTGCTTAAATTGACGTTGCCGCCTTTTTGTAAACTAATAGCCATAATCAGTGCTCCTAGAGGTTGAGGGTAGTGCGGTTTAAGTAAGTTCAGTCAATCAATACAACTTGTTTATGCGGCGCGCCTAAGGCTTGAAGGCCAGGGCGCTACTGCACATCCACGCCGTGAAGCAGAGCCAGGGCGCGCAAATCGCCCGCAAACCCTTGCCCCACGGCCTTGAATTTCCAATCATCGCCAGCGCGGTACAGCTCGCCAAAAATCAGCGCCGTCTGGTTTGAATAATCCTCGGTCAGATCGAAGCGGGCCAGTTCGGTTCCCGTGTCCAAATTAACCAGGCGGATAAACGCGTCTTCCACCTTGCCAAAATTTTGCCCGCGCGCCTCGGCCTCGTGGATGGTGACGGCCACCACCAGGCGGCTAATCTCCAGAGGGATTTTGGCCAGCCGGATACTGAGCATTTCATCGTCGCCATCGCCAAGGCCGGTGCGGTTATCGCCTGTGTGCTCCACACCGCCGCAGCTTGAACGCAGTTGGCCGTAAAAAATAAAGTCCCCGTCACCGCGCACCTTGCCCTCGGTGGTGAGCATAAAAACGCTGGCGTCCAGGTCAAAGTCTGCGTCCTTATCGGCGTTGGCGTTCCACCCCAGCCCCAGCCGCAGGTGGCGCAGACTGGGATCGGTTTTGGAGAGGTTTAAATTGCGCCCTTTGCGCAGGCTGATCGCCATGCTGCGCGCCCTAGGCCTTAGCTGCCTCTAGGCGGCGGTGGCGGATGGACGACCAGAGGGACAAGCCGATAAACGCCACACCGGAGAGGCCGGTAAACCACTCGGGAATATGGTAAGTGACGCTCAATAACATAATGGCGGCCAGGATACCTATGGCGTAGTGGGCGCCGTGCTCTAGGTAAACATAGGCCTCCAAGGTGCCTTGGCGGACCAAAAAGATGGTCATGGAGCGCACGAAAAACGCACCTATCGCAAGGCCGATCATGATAATCACCACATCTTTGGTAATCGCAAAGGCGCCGATCACGCCGTCAAAACTGAACGAGGCATCGAGCACTTCCAGGTACAAAAAGCCGCCGATGCTGCCTTTTAAAATGACTTCGCCGGTGTGGCTGACTTCTTCTTTAGCTTCGAGCAAACCGCTGAGGTAGTTCACCGCTAGATAGATGGCGATACCGCCGATACCGGACATCAACACCGATAACTTAATGGCTTCGGGCACTAGGGTTGAGGCGCCGTAGACCGCCAGCATGGTGAGCAGCGTGGAGAGGCCTTCGTTGCCGTGGCTGCCGAATTTCTCTTCGATCCAGCCGAGCCAGTGGACGTCTTTTTCCTCATCAAACAAGAAGTTTAAAAATACCAGCATTAAGAAGGCACCGCCGAAGGCCGCAACCTGCGGGTGGTGATCGGTGAGCTGGCGGGAGTACTCATCCGGGTTATTCAGGGCCAGGTCCATAACCTCCATAACCCCAAGGCCGGTGGCAACTGCCACTATGGCGATGGGGAACACCAGGCGCATACCGAATACCGCAATCAGTATGCCGACGGTTAAGAAGAGTTTTTGCCAGAAGGCGTTCCAAGTGCGCAGCACCGAGGCGTTCACTACTGCGTTATCAAACGAGAGGGAGACTTCCATCACCGCCAAAATGCTGGTGATGAGTAGCGCTTGCAGGGCGCCGGGCAGGCCGCCCCGGCTATAGCCCCACCAGCCGGCGAGGGCCATCAGAACGATGGTGATGATAAAGGACCAAGTGAAGTGTTTCATTGAGGTGGGCAGCTCCGAAGAAAGGCGCAAATAAAACCGTCCGCCCAGGCGGGCGGGGTGTGCTTAGGTGTTGGGGAGGTTAGCACAACGCCCGCGCTTGCCAAGGCGCTTGGGCGCTTGCACTATTGCGGAATAATTTATGGATATACTTGATGCTTTGCTAGGCTTAAGCGAATTTAAACGGTTTATTTATGGCTTAATTCATAGATAACGGGCGAGTTATCGCCTATAAAATACATAAAAAAATCCTGATTGATGAGGTGGTGTTATGGCCGCAGGTGGGCCGCTTTGGAGTATGCCTTTAAAGGGGGTGAGCCTGCGGTATATGCACGAGCAGGCCAACCGCCTCACCATCGGCCTGGAAACCGAGCCTAAAGCTGTGGCGTGCAGCGCCTGCGGCAGCAAAGCGGTGGTGGGTTATGGCCGCCTGGTGTGGCGCATCCGCGACCTGCCGATTGAGAACAAAGCGGTGCTGCTGGAGATCGCCCGCCGCCGCCTGCGTTGTAAGGACTGTAAAGTCACCTTCAACGAGCCGGTGGCCAATATTGCCGAGGCCCACCGCACCACCACGCGCCTGGCCCAGCGCCTGTGGCAATTGGGCTTGTATTACCCCTTCACCGCCCTGGCGCCTAAATTTGGCCTGGATGAAAAAACCCTGCGGGGGATTTTTAGCGACCGCTTTGCCCTCGCCTTGGGCCAGTTAAACCGCCAGGTCCTAAGCCAAGCGCCCCGGCGGGTGGTGTTGCACCGGCCCCTGATCCAGCGCCAGCAGCGTCTTTTGTGGTTGAACGCTGACCTCGATACCCTGGTGGATCTCAACCCCCTGCTCACCGCCGACCGCCTGGAGGTGAGCCTCAAGCGCTTGGGCTTGCTGGTGCCGGGCGCCCATAGCGAACTCTGGCTGCCGCCGGATCTGGCCCTGTTGCACCTGCTCAAGGCGCAGTTGCCTGTGCCGAGCCTGGTAAAACTGCGCTTGCACCCCTGGGCATTGCGGCAGCTGTGCCTGAGCCTTGCGGCACAAGCTCGCGGCGATGAGCTGGCGGCGGCGCTGGTAGCCCTGGCCCAGGCGCCCAGCGCCCAGGCGGCGCGCCAGGCGCTTGAGCAGCTGCTGGCCGCGCCCAGGCCTGCGGGCCCGCCTAAAGACATAGCCCGCGCGCTTGCGGAGCTGGCGAGCCTACAGGCGCTGTTGGGGGAGCAGGCCCTGGCGGCCTTCGACGCGCCAGCTTTGCCCTTGGATAGTTTGCTTACCCAGTTGGATGAGCGCCTGGCGGGCAGTTTGGCAAAGCGTTCGTTTGATGCGGTGTGCGCCCTGTTGCTGCTGGATAAAAGCCTGCAAGTATCCGCCCGCACGGGCCTGGCCAGAGAGGGAAGGCGGCTGGATTATCAAAAGGCCCACTACGGCACCTCCCTTGTGCGCCTGCTGGCTAAACTTGCCCAGCTGCTGCCGCTGTAAACCCACTGTTATTAGGCTAAGGAACCGCCGTAGGGGCACCCCTTGCGGGTCCCGCTCCAGCGCAAATCCTGATCCAAGCCCTCAGCAGGCTCAGGGCAAGTGCATTTAATGATGACATTGCCTGCAAACCGCCTGGACTGTGAACCCAGGCGGTTGAATTGCAGCCGCTAAGTGTGGTTTTCTGGCGCCGGTTGTATGGCGGTTGAACTGCGCCGCCCTGCCAGCGCCATCACTTGTTATTCTTCAGGAGCCCGCCTATGTCCACCCGCCGTCTACCCGTTTATCTGCTGCTGGACACCTCCGGCTCCATGCGCGGTGAGCCCATTGCATCCGTCAATGTGGGCCTGCGCAGTATGCTTACAAGCCTCAGGCAAAACCCCTACGCCCTGGAGAGCGTGTATTTGAGCATCATTACCTTTGATTCCAGCGTGCAACAGGTGCTACCGCTGACGGCCCTGCCGCAGTTGCAACTGCCGGAAATTGTCTGCCCCAACTCCGGCGCGACGTTTTTAGGCGAGGCCCTGGAGTTTGTCTGCGACCGCTTGGCGCAGGATGTGGTGAAGGCCAGCAGCGAGCAGCCCGGCGATTGGCGCCCCCTGTTATTTATCATGACCGACGGCAAACCCTCGGATACCCTGGCCTATGAAGAGGCCATCCCCCGTGTGCAGGCGGCGGGTTTTGCGGCGGTGATCGCCTGCGCCGCAGGCCCAAAAAGCGTGCCGGATCAACTCAAAGAACTCACCAATCAGGTGGTGAGCCTGGACACCATGGATAGCGCAAGCTTCGCCTCTTTCTTCCAATGGGTGAGCGCCGCTGTGGTCGCCGGTGGCCAGAATGACGGCCAAACCTCAGCCGGGCAGGCGGGCACCCTGCCGCCACCGCCGCCGGAAATTAATCTCGTTTTTTAAACAAGGAGCCCGCTATGCGCCGTTTACCCATATTTTTTCTGCTCGATGTGTCCGAATCCATGGTGGGGGACAACCTGCGCCAGCTGCAGGTGGGCCTGGAGCGGCTGGTGAAAAGCCTGCGCACGGACCCCCACGCCCTGGAGACCGTGCATCTTTCCGTGTTGGCCTTCGCGGGTAAAACCCGCACCCTGGCGCCCTTAACGGAGCTGGCGATGTTTTACCCGCCCCGCCTGCCCATAGGCGCAGGCACCTGCTTGGGGGTGGCGCTTGAGCATTTGATGGATGAGTTAAACCGCAACCTGATCAAAACCACCCCGCTGCAAAAGGGCGATTGGCGGCCGGTGGTGTATCTGATGACCGACGGCAAACCCACCGACGACCCCAGCGGGGCCCTCGAGCGCTGGCGGCGGGAATTTGCTTCCCGTGTAACCCTGGTGGCCATCGCCATCGGCAAACACGCTTCCCTTACCACTCTTGAGCAGTTGACCGACAACGTGTTGCTGCTGGATGCCAGTACCGACGAGGAATTTCGCCGCTTTGTGGACTGGGTGACCCAGTCGGTGGTGGCCCAAAGCCGTAGCCTTTCTGCCAATGCGGTGAGCCTGGCCAAACTCGATGAGGGCATACTCACCAAAATTGGCCTGGATAAAAGCGCGGCGGTGGTGGACGAGGACTTTGTGGTGCTCACCGGCCGCTGCCAAACCAGCAAGCTGCCCTATCTCATCAAGTACGAGCGGCTCTCTAAACAGGTTAACTCCCTGGCCTTTAACCTGCGCCTGGATAACTACCATTTGGCCGGGGTACACGCCCTGGAGCCGGATTATTACGAGATGTCGGACAACCGGGTGATGACCCGCACGGTGAACACCGACGAACTGGTGGGCGCCCCCGGCTGCCCCCACTGCGGCAACCGCATCGGCTTTGCCATGTGCAGCTGTGGGCAGATTATGTGTATTGCCGGGGAGGGCCCAGCCGTCTGCCCCAGTTGCAGCAAAACCTGCAATTTTGGTTATGACCCAGATGGTGAGGGGTTTGATGTGACGCGGGGGCGGGGATAATAAACCAGCCTGGCATTGGCTGTGCACTCCTGACATTACCTGCAGGGGAGAAATCTAGGCGAATGCCTGAGCCCGTTTTTTACCCCTCCCCAGCCCTCCCCTTGACAAGGGGAGGGAGCAAAAAGCCTTAAACCGAGCAAAAGTACTTGGTTTAAGGCTTTTTAGCTCCTCCCCCTTTTTAAGGTGGAGGCCGGGAGGGGGTTTAGATGGGTAGCCTGGATGGAGCGCAGCGTAATCCGGGATGCTCAGACCACCTCGGATTACGCTGCACTCCATCCAGGCTACAAAAAATGATTACCCCCGAGACACCGCCCAAAAGAGGCAGATCAGACTCCGCCCGGTGCGGAAAATATTCGTTATCTCCTCGCTCAATTAAATGCCCCACAGGAGCCCCCCATGGCCTCATGGTTTAAAAAGCCCGGCAGCGAACACCTGGCGGCGCCTGCGCCCGTAAGCAGTTTTAGCCTGCCCAACGGCCGGGTAGGCCAGGCTTACCGGCTGGAGCTGGCCAGTCTTATCCCCCGCTTTAAGGCCGCCCTAGCCCTGGAAGCCCCCGCCGCATCTGGCCTTGCGCTTGATGGCAGCGAAATAACGGGCACCCCCCTGGCAGCCGGGGAGTTCAGCCTGCAGCTGCGCTATTTAGCCCAGGGCCAGGAGCAGAGCAGCCTGGCCCGCCTGCAGCTAGCGGTGGTACAGGACCCGAAAAACCTTTGGAAGAACCTGCCCAGCGACAGTGCAGGCCTGTTTGCCAGCGCCGATACCCAGGTGCAGCAGCAGGCGGGGCTGATAGGTGCCAGCACGCGGGGCCGCTCCCACGCCCATGTGGGCGGTTACCGAGACGACGCCTTTGCCATTGAGGCCCTCGCGAGCGGCTGGCAGATTGTGATTGTGGCGGACGGCGCAGGCTCCGCCCGTTACTCCCGGCGGGGGGCTGAGCTGATCTGCCAAACTGCCGCGAGCAGTTTACGCGCGCAACTTACCGGCCCTATCGCTGACTCCTTAAGCGCCAGCAGCAGAGCCTGGGCCCAAGAGCCGCAAAGCGAAGAACTCCAGCAGCGTCTTAAAACTCAACTGGCCGCCCTGTTGGGCCAGGCCGCCTATCAAGCCCTGGCGGCTATCCACGCCCAGGCGAGCGAACTGGCTGATTCCCAAGTAAAAGACTTCGCCAGCACCGCCCTGATCGGCCTGTGCCGTCACTTCCCCACCGATGGCCGAGGCCCCGGCGGCAGCCTGTGCGCCTGTTATTGGGTGGGGGATGGCGCTGCCGCGGTTTACAGCCAGGGCCGCGGGGTAAGGCTGTTGGGCCTTGGCGACAGCGGGGAATTCGCCGGTCAAACCCGGTTTTTAGATGCCAGTGCCGTCAGCAACGAAGTCATAACTCAGCGCACCTGTTTTGCCTGGGCGGAGGATTTAACCGCGTTTATCCTGATGAGCGATGGCGTCAGCGACGCCAAATTCCCCACTGCAGCGAGCCTTGCCAGCTTGCCCCACTGGGACACCCTCTGGGCGGAGCTTAACCCACTGCTCAGCGGCGTAGGCGCTGCAGAGGCGTTGCTGGAATGGTTAAATTTTTGGAGCCCCGGCAACCACGACGACCGCACCCTGGTGCTGGCATTACCCCCAGGCCAAAAGGAGCCCCTATGAGCATTATCCGCCTCACCGCCAGCGACGGCCGCCCCGCCGAATTTGTCGATCAAGTTCGCGCCAGCGGCGGTATGAAGGATGTGTATTTCTCTCCCAGCGAAAAATACGTGGTGGCCTTTTACCGCAACCCCTTGGATGAGGCCAGCCGCGAGCGCCTGGCGGCCATCACTGGCCCTTACCGGGAGCGCATTTTCAACCAAACCGGCGGCGACACCTGGCGCCACAGCTTTTGCTGGCCCACCGCCACCGTGGAATACCAAGGCCGCACTGGGGTGGTAGTGCCGTTTTACGAGGCGAATTTTTTCTTCGCCCAGGGCTCGCGCAACCAGGACATGTTGGGCATAAAAGGCCGCGAAAAAGAGAGCAAGTGGTTTACCTCCGCCAGCAACCGCGCGCGCTTTTTAGCCCCTGAAGAGCTGGGCACTTGGCTAAGTCAACTGAGGGTGAGCTTGAGTCTCGCCCGCGCCGTGCGCCGCCTGCACGCGGCGGGCCTGGCCCACTCGGACCTAAGTTACAAAAACGTGCTCATCGACCCCATCACGGGCCGCGCCTGTATTATCGATTTGGACGGCCTAGTAGTGCCCGGTAAATTCCCCCCTGAGGTGGTAGGCACGCCGGATTTTATCGCCCCGGAAGTCGTAGCCAGCCAACATCTATCTAAGGGCGACCCGGCCCGCAAGCTGCCCTCCATCAACACCGACCTGCACGCCCTAGCCACCCTCATCTACATGTATCTGCTGTTGCGCCACCCATTACGGGGTGACAACAGCCACCACGAAGACCCGGTGCAGGATGAGCTCTTGGCCATGGGCGAGCAGGCGCTGTTTATTGAACACCCCAGCAACCGCGCCAATCGGGTGAACCCCGCCAACCTCAAAGCCTATGAGCTGCCCTGGAAAAACCCGGCGCAAACCCCCTATACCCTAACTGGCCCCTACCTCAGCCAGCTGTTTGAACGGGCATTTATCGACGGGCTGCACAACCCCCAAGCCCGCCCCGGCGCTGATGAGTGGGAGATCGCCCTGGTGAAAACCCTGGATCTTATCCAGCCCTGCACCAACACTAGCTGCCCGCAAGCCTGGTATGTGTTCGACAACTCCCAAAGCCCCGCCTGCCCCTTCTGCCACACGCCGTACAAAGGGCAGCTGCCGGTGCTCAACCTCTACTCCACCTGGGGGGAGGGCAGCTTCCGGCCGGACAACCACCGCTTGTTGGTCTACTCCAACCAATCCCTCTTCCCCTGGCACACCAACCGAGACATATTCCCCAACGAAAAACTCACCTCCGAGCAAAAACAGCGGCAGGCTTATTGTGTATTGCACGAGGGCCAGTGGTGGCTGGTAAACGAAGCCCTGCCGGAACTCACCCTGGTAAACAGCCAAACCCCTATTCCCATCGGCGACAAAATCGCCCTGGCAGACGGCCAGCAACTGCTGTTCTCCAAACAAAAGGGCGGGCGCTTGGCGGTGGTGCAGATGGTGAAAGGCGCTTGAGCGTTTTTGGTCTGTTTGCAGAATGCGGGTGCCCTGCCCATAACCCCCTCCCAGCCTCCCCCTTTAAAAGGGGGAGGCGCCAAAAGCCTCAAACCAAGGTATTTTGCTGGCGCT
>DAOQGS010000090.1:0-9707 GCA_035338675.1 Cellvibrionaceae bacterium | reverse complement strand
AGTGCGGTTGCACAGCTCCGCCCGCCAGGGTTTGCCCGCCAATAGGCTCTCCCACAGGCCCTGCCAAAACTCCTTGGGGTGCACCCCAGAATTGACCAAACGGTGGGTTTGCCCCAGTAACTCCGTGCGCGCAAAGCCAAGGGCGGCGCAGTAGTTGTCGTTAACGTCTTGAATCACCCCGTGGGCATCGGTGACGGAGTAGAGCAGTTGGTTGTTGATGGTGGTGAGCAGGACGTCGTTTTCCTCCAGGGCGCGGCCCAAGCGCAGGTTGCCCTCCACCAATTCGGTGATGTCTTGCTCGATCACATAAAAGCCGCGCACGCCGGTTTTGCTGGTGTCCGGCAGGTATTGGCCCAGGTAGTGGCTGAAGGCCCCGGTGGCCTCGTTCACCTGGGTGTATTCATAGGTTTGCGGCATACCCGCCAGGGCCGCCTGCACGCGGCCAAACTGCTGCTCGTAATCCTCGGCGCTGAGCAATTCCTGCAAGCTCATGCCGGGAATCTCCGCCGCCTCCACCCCGAAGCGGCCGTGGTGGGCCTTGTTGGCCACCTGATTGATTTGGTTTTTATCCCAATAACCGATCACAAACGGCACCGCATCCAGCACCGTTTGAAGGTGGCGGCGGGCCTGCTCCAGGGTGAAGCAGCGCTCGTTGTTTTTCTCCAGCAGCGCCATGCTGTGGGCGAGCATTTTCTCCTGGGCCAGCAGGCGGGTTTGCGCCGAATGCTGGGGGCGCAGGTCCGCCACACTGAGGGCGGCGCCCACCACCTGGCCAGCCCCGTTATGAATAGGCACCGCGTTTAAGCGCACCGGGAAGGCCTGCCCCTTGGCGCTTTTAGCTTTTAACTCCACCCCCCGCACCGCCTTGCCTTTGGCCAGGGGCGCAAGGGCCTGATTGAGCCCAGGGCCGCTGAACAGCTGCGCCAAAGGCCGCCCGATCACCTCGCGGGGGCCGTACTCCCAGAGCAAAATAGCCCCACGGCTCCAGCTGGCAAGCTTGCCATCCGGGCGAATGCTGAACATAGCCTCTTCACACACCTCCTCCAGGGCCTGGCTGCGCGCCTGCTGGCGCTGGTGGCTGCTCACCTGCTCCCGCGCCCACAGCAGGGCACCGGTTAAGGCGGCAATGCCCAGGCTTGCCAGCAGCGCCAGCACACTGCCCCACAGGGGCCAGGCGGGTGGGCGCAAGTGCAGGGCGTAGCGGTTGTTACGCCAGGTAAAAAACTGCACCTGCTCCTTCGCCAGCACGCCTTTAAGCGCGGCAGGCCAGATGGGTTTAAGCGCTTTGGTGTCCTCCTGCAGCAGCTGCCAGCCCGGCTCCAAGGCCCCCGGCAAGGTAGCCAGCGGAATATAGGCCAACCACCAGCGGGCGCAGGGCAGCGCGCTCTCGCAGCCGCGCAGGGCAATCACCAGCCCCGGCTGGGCGCCCTTTAGGGCGGTGAGATCGGCAAAGTTTTGGCTGGTTTTGCTGGGCGCAGAACTTAGCCAGGCGGATAGATTAGCCCCCGCCACCAGCGGGCTGCCCGGCACATTGGCCGCCGCCACCTGCCAGCTGAGGCCATTGGCAGAGGGCTTGGCGGTAGCCTCCAGAATACCCGGCGGCAGGGCGCGCCCAGGCAGCGCGGCTTGGGCAGGCAGCGCAGCTTGGGCAGGTAGCGCGGCGGCCTGGGCAAGCAACGCATCATAGGCGCCCAGCTGCTGGGTAATAGCCGTAAGGGCTTGGCTTTGGGCCTGGGTAAACCGCACCTGCCCAAGCCGGTGGTTATTCCACAGCAGAGCGGCACTGCTCACCAGGCTGAACACACCAGCAAGCAACGCCCAGAACCAAACGGTTCGGCTAGGTTTAGCAGCCCTGAACATACGGACTATTGGCTCCTTGCGGCAGCGCGGGAATAAGGTCTATAGCTTCCTTAACCATAGACCCAAGCCAGGCATTTCGCCCACGGCGCCCTACACGCATCTGCATACGGGCGGCGGCGTTGGTCCGGGCGCATGTGCTTGGAAGGCGAGGTGGTGCAGATAAGGGCCTGCAGACTGAAACTTCTGCGGCAGAGCCTAAAATTCCCCTCCCTCGCCAGGGGTGCCCCGCAGGGGCGGGGTGGTGATGTGTATCGTTCATGATCGGCTGCTATACGGTAAAAAATTTCCTCATCCCATGGAAAGGCACAGGCCGCGCCACCGCAACCACCCCGGCAGACACACCGCCCCCTTCATGGGAGGAGAATTTTAGGCCGTGCGGATTCCACCTCTTACCCTAATAACATGGCCCTGCGGCGGGGCGTTTACCTACCCAACGCGCCAACAGCTGTAGGGGCGCCCCCTGTGGGTGCCCACTCCCCGCAAATCCTGATCAACACAGGGCAACCACAAGGGTTACTACCCCCTCCCAATTTAATGACATTGCCTACCCCCCCACTTCGCCAGTACCCCCACCCACTTCATCACTACCCCGAGGCAGTTGAAACTCAGCTCGCCGAGCAAAAAAGATAGCTAATGGGTCTGCGATACAAGGATGCCGCAGTAAAAACATAGGCGGAGCTATGTTTTTACTGCCTGCACGCACAAAAAAGCTGCAGCGCCCTTGTGTAAACATAGGAATTGGCAGCTCCAACCTGCCGCGAGCGTCTAAAAACACTCGGCGGCGAGGTTTGGCGGCGGGCTGAGGGGGTTAGTTAGGGGGTATAGGTACTCAACCGCTTCGCGGAATATCCGGGCAGCGACCGGCAGGTTTTGATAAAGGGAGGGCCTTGCAGCTAAGCATAAGCCTCCCCTGAGGGTAGCCTGGATGCAGCGCAGCGCAATCCAGGCTAGATCAAGACGCGAGCGGAATGTTTGGGGTGAGTCTGTAACCGCTAAACATTCACCACAATAGTTTTGGCCGCCCGGTCGTGCAGGCAGCGGCGCTCTTCGCCGAAGATAAACAACACATTGATCAAGCCAAATAAGGGGCCGATCAGGGGAATAAGGTTGCCCAGAAAGTACACCCCATAGCGAATAGCCAGGGTAGGAACCGTCAGCGCGGAGTGATCCTGCATGACTATTTTGATCGACAACACCAGCTTGCCGATGGTCTGCCCGCGCTGCACCAGCAGCAAACCGTTAAACAGCAAAAACACCAGCGCCCAGAGGGTGCCCGATTGCAGGGTATAGCTCCAGGACAGCGAGGCGCTGGTAGCAAGCTCTAGCAATCCGCCGAAATACATGGCCGGCAGCACGATCACCGACATACAAAAAGTATCGATAAGATTGGCAAACAACCGCCGCAAACGGCTGGCCTTATACACGGGCCGCTCGGTGTCGAGCAGCTCAACCTGGGGGGCTTGGTAAATGGAATCGTTCATAGGGGATCCTGGTAGGTGAGGGTCTGCGGCCATCAGCCGCTCGACCAGCCTACGCAGTTAAGGGCTGTAGCTCAACCGGCCTACATACGCATGCCCACGCACATACCGAGGCGGCCTCGGCAGATAATCACCTTTAATAAAGTCGGTGGAGGGCTGCCGAGCTGAGCCTACTGGCCCAGTCAAGCCTGCCGACAGTGCCAGGCCTTCTAACCGAGTTAAGCCTGCACGTGAAAATGCAAGCTGGCCGCCACATTTGGCCCGTATTTGCCACCCCTCTTGGGAAGGCCTTGCTCCTGGCCGACAGTTTTATCCGCGCGCTCATTTTTTTCATCAGCACCGGCTTTAGCGGCATCGGAAACCTCCCGGCTAGCGCCCGCTCCAGGCACAGGCCCGGTTTCAGGCGGGTCCTCTGATGAGGCGCCGGGGCTGCGGGCATCCAGCCGCTGCTGGGCCAATTGCTGCAGCGCCTGTTGCTCCATTTGCGCGGCTTGGGCCGCCACTGCACGGTCTTGATCCGAGGGCTCCGCCGGGGCGCTGGCCGCCCGCGCAATCACCCGCGCCTTGGCAAGCGTGGCCTCCGGTGAAGACTCCGGCGCGGTATCAATCGACACCTCACCGCCCACCGCATAGCGGTTGCCATCTGGCCCGCGCTGATATTCATAGTGAATAGCGCCGCCGTAACTGCCCGCCACCGCTTTATGGGCCTGCTCATGGGCGCGCACTTCGCGGTCGCGAGCCGCCAGCTGTTTCAACTGCGCAAGCTCAGCCTGCGCCACCTTCTCATCCGCCGCTTGGCGGGCCTGCTTGCGTTTATCCTGATCCGCTAGAGCATCCACCGGCTGATCCGCCTTGGCGCCGTAGGGTTTTGGCTTTTGCTCGCCAGCCGACACCGCAGAGGGGGTTTGCTCCACCGGGCGAATACGCTGCAAGCGCTGCTGGGGCGACTCCTGCCCCACCGGAATCTGCCCTACTTGCGGGTAGGCGGCCGGTTGCGGCGCAAGGGACGGCGATGATGACAGGCTCAACATAAAAAATCCTTAAGCAGAGGTATCCAGCAGCCGCCCCAAGGATTGGCTACCGGCGGCGAAGACCTTGGCCGAGGCATCAAACAATTGGCGGTTCTGCTGTAAATCCAATAATGCCTCCTCCACCGAGGGCGCCCGCTCCACCGCTTTCACTGGCGCCACATCCGCCGCCTGAGCTTGCTGCGGTGAACTCTTAGCACTGCTGGCAATCTCTTGGGCGTTTGTTAGCATGCGCGCCTGGCTTTGCTGCATGCCCACACTGCCCTGCTGCATTACTGAATTAATCATACCCACCTCAACCCGCGCTTAAATCTCTGGCTCATGCATTAAGGTTAGTATGGACTTGCACCCCCGGCGGCAGAATTGGGCAAAACTTTAAGACGGAATTTTTATTAAAAACACAATAATCCTTGGCAGCGGCTATTTGCTTGCTTTCACCTACCTTCAACCCGGCCACCCGATTAATGACCTCACCCCAAATTCTTCCTATTCGCTCCCCGTTTCGGGTATTAGCACTGCTGTTATTAACCTGCCTATTGTTGAGCGGTTGCACGGTAAAACTGGCCTACCATTTTTTGGATTGGGGCCTGCAATACAAGTTAAATCATTATTTATCCCTCAGTAACGACCAATCCCAACAGGCCAAACACGCCATCAAAGAATTTCACTACTGGCATCAACGCCATGAATTGCCCAGCTACGTGGAATTCTTAAAAGACGCCCGCAACCGCCTGGCAGGCCCGCCGTTAACCCCGGAAGAAATAAGCGCGTACCGCGAGCGCTTAAAAAAATTTGGCGAACAATCCCTAGACCAATTACTGCCGAGCATCAGTAGCTTATTAAAAACCCTGGATGACAAACAAAAACAACAACTATTTAAAACCCTCGATGAAGACCAAAAGGACTACCAGGACCTCTACCTAAAACCGCCCATGGAGGATATCCGCACCGCCTTAAAAAACGACGCCTTAAAATCCATTAAAAAATACATGGGCCGCTTAAGCGACGCCCAAAAAGCCCGCATCAGCGCCTGGAGCGACGCCGTATTGCCTTTTGGCGCCGCCGCATCTGCCGAGCAGGATAAATGGGAGGTATTAATGCGCCAGCTGCTCGACGCCCCCAGCCGCAGCGATTACTCAGCACAATTAAAAAATCTCATGCTGTATGATTTTTCCGCTTGGGAGAGCGCCCACCGACAGATCATGGAACACAATCAAACCATCAGCTATGAACTCATGGCCGACATGCTCAACAGCCGCAGCCGCGAGCAAAATGCGTCTTTGCTTGAAAAATTGGATGTGTATATTGCCGACTGCGAGGATTTAATTGCGCAGGCGCAGGAAGAAGATAACAAAAAAAACTAAACCCTCAGGCCACCGGTGGCGCACATCATTCCACCCCATCACCTGCTGTTGCCCCCCTCTCCTGGCGGGATGAATTTTGGCTGTCCCCACAGGTATAGCCTTCTTAAAACCTCTGATTAAATACCAAGCCTACATTCGCGACTGTTTTGAAAAAACACACATATCCCTGCCGCTCCAGACTTAATCAGAGGTTCCTTAGTTATTCGGCAGAAATTAAATGACCATCTGCAACCAAGCCTCTAAATCCTCCTCCTGCCAGCGGCTCAACAAACTCAGGCCGTCCTCCACAACCTTTACATACACATCAATAATTTCACTGGCCAATTTAAACACCTGGTGGCTGGTGGTGGCGATGGTGCCGCCGGAGAGTATGTCTTTTTCCACCGTGGACATTAAAAACATCAGCTTTAATTCGTAGGTTTTTATAAGGGGTAAAGAGGGAATTCCACCTGCCAGCAAAGTCTCCAGGCGCTCAGCCTGGTGGCGGGATTTTTCGTGTTGGGCGCGGGTGCAGGAAATGACGTAGCGCAATTTGCGGTCGTGGTGATAATCGCACACGCCTTTAGCGGCAGCGTAAGTAGCCAGGCCGCGAATGCGCGCAATTTGCTCGATCATGGCGGGCACCTGGGCGCAGACAAAATGGGTCAATTCAATCTGTTTGAACAAACGCGGATAGGCCTGGGCATCCTCCGCCGGTAGCGGCGAATTTTCCGCTTCAGCCACCAACATCGATACCGGCCGCTCCACCGCTTTGCCGATGGACACCATCATGCCGTGCAACTGCTCAATAAAATGGGAGTGCAGCTCGAAGTTATCAATCACCTCATCCTGCTGCCAATCCACCCGAATAGTGGCCCAGGCGTTGTGTAAATTCTCTTTATCCCGTGCTGTAAAAAGGCCGCCGGTTAACTCGGCAAAAGCCTCCAAAGCAGCCAAGCGCCGCTCGAATTGTTTTTGCAGCAGAATAAAATCGCCCTGAAATACCGTATTGCCCGCCAACAAAGCCATGCTCATGCCGCGGTGGCGCTGCACGGCCTTGGCCAGTTGATTGAGCTGCTTAAGTAACGAAAGAGCATCCTGGCGCTGACGATAGGCAGCACAGAAGGCATCCACATGGGTGGTTTGTGCGGAAAGGTCCGTAGCTGGGGCATTCATAGGCATAGTCTGATTCATGGTGGTGCGAGGCAAAAAACCATAAGCGCTAATTTATGTCTTTTTTCTCGCGCGGTGCTTTCTCCTCAAGCCTTCAGCAACCCCCATGCCATAGGGACAAGTCCCTCCCAAAAATATCTTTACGGGCAAACTGCTACCGAGGTAACAGTCGGCAGGCCGAGCGCCGGGGTTAAAAACGCCAGAACAGGTGCAGAATCTGCGCTGCAGCGCAGTAAAAACGGCAGTTTGCCGTGAAAAATGAGACAAGTTACCAAAAGTTACACCAGCTGTTACCCACAAATCACCTCAGGGCGAGAATCAGGTAACATTTACGCAAAATCGCCCCTTGCCGCTCGCACCAAATGTGGTACAACTAAAGCGCAGTTAACCTTCCTTGAGGAAACAAATTATGAACAAGCAACTTTTACTGGGTGTAGGTTTGGGAGTGATTATCGCCACCGCCGGTACAGCACTGGCTCTGCGCGATAAGGCCCCGGACTTTGCTGAAGTATTAGAAGTGACTCCGATCAAAACCACCATTGAACCGGAGTATGCTCAAGTGGTTAGCGTAACCCCGAAACGCGACCCCAACGAACCAGAGTTCGCCGATGTTTTAAATGTTAAACCCCTTAAAGAGCGCGGATCATCCCAGGAAGTCTGCCGCGATCAAGTGGTCACCCACCGCCGCCCTGTACAGGATGATAACCGCGTATTAGGCACCGCCACTGGCGCCATCGTCGGCGGCCTGCTGGGTCATCAAGTCGGCGGCGGGCGCGGTAAAGATGCGGCCACCGCCGTAGGCGCGATTGCTGGCGGTGTAGCGGGTAACCGTATCCAGGGCAATATGCAGCGCAACGACACCTATCAAACCACCGAGCGCCGCTGCTCTACCCAACGCGGTCAGGATAAGGTTGTAGGCTATGAAGTTACCTACAGCTTTGACGGTGTTGAAGACGTAGTAGAAATGGACCACAAACCCGGCCGCACCATTCCAGTGGTCAATGGTGAGCTGGTGTTAGATCAGCGCGATACTGGTCGCTACAAAGTAAAAAGCAGCAAGCCCAGCCAATTTGAAGTGGTTTATAGCTACAAAGGCCGCGAAGATATGATCGTGCTGGATCGCGATATTCCCGTTGGCACCCGTGTACCGGTTGATAACGGCCTGGTGGACTTTAAAGCTCAAGAATCTGGCCGGGTGTTAGTACCCCGTGAAGAAATTCGCGGCTACGACGTGGTATACCGCCCCGACGGCGAGAAAAACGCCAGCGTGATTCGCCTGCCCCACCAAGTTACCGTTGGCAGCCGCTTGCCCATGAAAGATGGCAAAATCCAAGTGGCCGTCGAAGACACCATGAACCGCGCTCTTTAATCATTCCTTAAGCAAAAGCCCGGATTTATCCGGGCTTTTTTTTGCGCCTAACTTTTACGCCAGCGCTTTATATAAATTGAATAGGGAAATACCGCTAATTAACAAACCCACCAAAATAAGTAAGGTGCGGGTTGAGAATTTTTTACAGGCGTAAGCGGCAAAAGGTGCGGCGAATAAGCCGCCGATAATTAACCCGGCCACTACCTTCCAAATGGTTTCGTCAACCAATACAAATAGTGATGCGGCACTGGTCAGGGTGAGAAAAAACTCCGCAAAATTCACCGAGCCTATGGTAGTGCGCGGGTCGTGGCCTGTGCCCACCAAAGTGGTTGTTACCACCGGCCCCCAGCCGCCACCGCCGGAGGTATCCACAAAACCGCCCAACAAGGCTAGTTTGGCCACATGTTTAGGCTCACTCTGGCGGGCGGCAATCTGCTTGCGAAAGGCTTTACTCAACACATAAATACCCATCAGCAATAAATACACCGTAATAAAAGGCTTAAGGGTTTTGCCGTCGATTTGCGTCACCAAGAGGGCACCTAAAATCCCGCCGATAATGCCCGGTATTAATAAACGCAAAAATAATTTTTTATCCACATTGCCAAATTTCGCGTGGGAAATACCGGATACTCCGGTGGTAAACACTTCTGCCATATGCACAGAAGCAGTAGCCAATGCCGGGGAGGCGCCAGTGGCCAATAAAAAACTGGTGGAAGTGAGCCCATAGGCCATGCCCAATGCGCCATCTACAATTTGCGCCAACAGGCCTACCAATAAAGCATTCCAAAATAACGAATCCTTAAACGTGGCCGCGATGGTATCCACACCCGGCTGCCAACCGGTGCCAAACAATTGCGCTGCGCCCAGAACTAACAATCCAACCAAAGTAAAAACCGCAAATACCACCGCCGCGCGGATCACTGGGTGCAAAGGCACTCGCTCGATCGGCGGCAGGCCCAGGGCAGTATGCTCTTGGTTTATCGGGGTATCGGTAAGGTCTAAATCGCGGATTTTCATTACTGCTCCAGGTGAGCCCCTTGGTGTGCCCATGGTGTCGCAGGGGCAATAGGTTGAACCTGGCGCGCAGCCTAGGTGTTTAAAATTAAACAGGGAAATACCGGATAATTCTTTGCTTATAACCGTTTGCCAGGGGCAGAGGCCAGGCAAGCGCCCTAATACATAGCTTGATTCCACTAAGCGGCTTGATGTTTTTGCCAAGGTCGCTTTTAAACCCTGCGTGTTTTTCATCAGTACAAGGGCGCCAAGGGCATCTGCACATTTAACTCAGTATTAAATTGTCTTTACCTCGTTAGACTTAACCTTTTGTAGGCTTGCAGTCTCTCCACTACACTTTTGTGCCCATTCGCACTGGTGGCCCCATTGCCCCAGCGCGGCCAGCGCGCCTCAACCCAACCGAGGGTAGCACCTCACGCGGAGACTCTATTTATGATTGAAT
>DAOQGS010000089.1:0-9713 GCA_035338675.1 Cellvibrionaceae bacterium | reverse complement strand
GCCGGTGGCGGCAGCGATACTTTGGAATTATTAGCCAATGGTTCGGTGGCCAGTTTTACCGGTGGCGGCCAGGGCGCGGATGCTGTGGGGGATAAAATTATCGGCCCGGTGGCCGGTGCTGTTTGGCAATTAAATGCCGATAAAAATACCATTGCTGATAAAGATGGTACCCAGTTAGTGGGTAATTTCCAGCAAGTGGAAACTCTGCAGGCGGATAGTGTTGGCGAAGACACCCTCGCGTCCACCCTGGCGGATAATACCTGGGTGCTTGCTTCTGCTAATAGCGGCGTGTTGAACAGTACTGTTAATTTCAGCGGGTTTGATTATTTAACCGGCTCGGATTTAAAAGACAGTTTTATCTTTAATTTTGTCGGCAGTTTTGGCAAAGGCGTGGATGCACTTAAGGGTGACAACACGGTGCAGCTTAATTTAGTCAACCGAGTAGAGCTGGATTGGGGCGATAAAATTGTTAATGGCGTAAAAGGCGCCAATAAAATTATTGGCTCTAACAGCGTCGATAGCGAATTAAGCCTGGTGAGCGCGGTGGGTTTAACCTGGACGATTGATCGCTTAGACGGCGGCGCCATCAGCGATGGCAGCAGCACATTCAATTTTGATCTGTATAAAAATATTAAGGGCTCAAAGCTTACCGATGACTTCCGGTTTGTTAACGCCGGGCGCATCAGCTCAAGTATTGACGGCGGTGAGGGAACCGACAGCCTGCAGGGGCTTAATCGCGATAACGCCTGGCAGCTGGGCCAAACCCTCAGCATCACGGCCCTGGGGGATAACAGCGCCTATGTCACCAACGCAATTGGCATTGAGCGTTTATTGGGCAACGCAGCGAAGGATACCTTCGCCGTGAATGCGCGGGTAAAAGCCAGCATTAGCGGCGGTGAGGGGGATGACCGTTTGGTGCTGGCGGCGGGCAGCCAATTAGAGGGCAGTTTTAACGGCAACGGTGGCGATAACACCATCGAGAGCCAGCTGAGCGCCAGCCGCTGGGATTTATCCTCGGTGGTGAACGGCGTTATTTATAACGGCGATGAAATCGCCCTGCGCTACAGCAGCGCCAACAGGCTGGTGGCCCTGCCCAGTGGGGATAACCAATTAAGTTTTGCCAACCTGACAGCGGATTTAACCTGGGTGATCAACGGTAGCACTAATGAGCGCGCCGCAGGCCAGGTGTCGGTTGTGGGCCAAAGCACCCCCGCCAGCCAATTTAGCGGCTTTAACCATATCACCGGCGCCAAGGGGGCAGACGATCTAACCCTCGCCGCGGCCATTGGCGATATTAATTTAGGCGAGGGCAATAACCGCCTCACGCTGCAAACCGGCGCCAAGGCCACACAGGTCAGCGCAGGGGCGGGTAGCGATGAGTTGAGAAGTTTTGCCGCCGCCAATCTGTGGCAAATGCTCAGTGCCACCGAGGGCAAGTTAACTACTGCAAGCGCTGAGGTGGTGAGCCTATTCACCGGGTTTGAGGTGTTGACCGGCTCCGGCAATGACCGCTTAAGCGGCGCGGCGGCACCGAACAAATGGCTGTTGAACGGCCCCGGCAGCGGCACCCTCAATACCACGCTTACTTTCACAGGCTTTGGCCGCCTGCAGGGCAATGGCGGCAACGACACCTTCGAGGTGGATGCCGCAGGCGGTATGGCGAGCATTGACGGCGGCGACGGCGACGACAGCCTCACCGCCCGCAACAGCGCCAACACCTGGAGCTTTAGCCGCAATGATAGCGGCAGCCTGCGCGCCACCGGTGAGCAGGCCAACTACTTAGGTTTTAGCGGGATTGAAACCTTTACCGGTGCTGTAGCGGCGGCCGATAGCATCAGCCTAGACCCGCAGGTGAGCCAAGTGAAATTGGCGGCCGGTGGCCAAGCCGGGGATGAGTTGATCGTCAATTACCGCGACAGCCTCAACCTCAGCAGCGATGGCACCAGCTGGCTCGGCGTCAGCGGCGTGAAAAAAGTTACCGCCCAGCCCTTAAGCCCCACTCGCAGTGCGCAGCTCACCAGCACGGCTAGCCTGGCTAGCCGCTGGGTTATCAACGAAGACAACGGCGGCGATTGGACGGTGGGCGTGGGCAGCACAAGCGCTCTCACCACCCACTTCAGCGGCTTCGATAAACTGCAGGGCAGTGCCACGGCGGATGAATTTATCCTCAGCAATGGCCGCATTAGCACCCTGATTGACGGCGGCACGGCGCTGCCGGGGGCCCCGCGCAACGACAGCTTGGCGGCGGAGAACAAATACACCTATTGGACGGTGACCGGCACGGGGGCGGGATCGCTGACCTATTTTGCCGCCAACAACCCACCGGTGCAGCAATTTACCGGTATTGAGACCCTTATCGGCAACGGCGCCAACGATGAATTCCGCCTGCTGGCCGATGGCATCAGCATTAATATTCGCGGCGGCAATAGCACCGGGTTTGACAAGGTGATCTTCAACGGCGCCCTGGATATCACCCTCGGCCAGCAGGATGTGGTAGGTGTGGGCATCGCTGAAATTGAAGCCTTTGAAGCCGACCAAACCAAACAAAACACCTTGCGGTCCTCCTCTGCAGGCGGCACCTGGACCCTAAGTGGCGAAAACTCAGGCGTACTGGTGTCCGGCAGCGAGCGTTTGAGCTTCTCCAACTTCCAAAACCTGCTGGGCGGTAAAGGCGCCGACCTATTCACCCTGGATGAAACCGCCCGCGTGACGGGCCAGCTCTCCGGCGGTGAAGGCGACAACACCCTGCGCCTGTCCCACAACCGCGACCTTACCGCCAGCCTCAGCGCCGACGGCGCCGGGGATTTGGCCGGCGCCTTTGCCATCGCCCGCTTTGATCATATCAACACCCTGGCGGTGACGGCCCTGGCGCCCAACCTAAGTGCCACGCTCACAGCGGCCAACCAGCCCAACCAATGGGTGGTCACCGACAACGCGGTTGTGCTCAACGGCCTTAATTACACAGGTTTCACCCAGTTGAACGGCCAGGAGGGCGTGGATGATTTTGTCTTCAACGGCAAACAAACCCTCAGCATCGACGGCAAAAACGGCAGCGACTCCCTCACCCTCAACTCCGCCCAGGGCACCTTGGTGAATTGGCAGCTTACCGGCGCCGCAGGCGCGGTGACCGCAGGCAACGCCGGCAACCCGGTGCTGATTGCACCGCTGTTTGCCAATCTGGAGCGACTGATCGGCGGCGCTGGAGACGATGCCTTTGTGCTCAATGCCACCGGCAACCGCTACAGCTTCTTCGATGGCGGCGCGGGCAACAACCGCCTGGCCAGCAGTGCGGCGAATAATCAGTGGCAACTGGGCGCCTTAACCAGTGACGCCAGCCCCGTCATTGACCACCTCAACGCGGCGGAGCTGCTGCGCATCCAAACCCTGCAAGGCTCCGGTAGCGATACCCTGCTGGGCAGCGACGACAACAACCTCTGGCAGTTGGCGCGCGGCGGCCAGGTGTCGCTGGCGCAGTCCACCGCCACCGGCAAGCGCAGCCTGGAAGCGAGCGGCATGGGCCGTGTGCAAGGCGGCAAAGGGCAGGATGATTTTGTGCTGCAGGAAACCGGCAGCGGCAGCTTTGCGCGTATGGACGGCGGCGAAGTGGGCGCGGACAGTGTCACCGGCGTGAACACCAGCAGCGTGCGCGACAGCCTGGATGCCCGCGCCGTCAGCGGCGATGTGCAGGTCAACCTCAATGAAGTGCCCGCCAGCAGCAGCCTGGCCGCCAACCAACTGGTGGTGGCCGGTATTGAAACCCTGCAGCTTAACAGCGCCACCAACAACACCCTCTACGGCCCCACTCTGCCCAACAAACAGGCTATCAGCTGGCAGATTACCCAGGCCAAACAGGGCAGCTTCGCGCCCAAACAAGGCGCCCACGGCGAAAACACCGTGACCTTTAGCGGCGTGAGCAACCTGATTGCAGGCGCCGGGGAAGATCGTTTTGCCCTGGCCACCGCCGATGGCCTCGGCGGCGACCTGGACGGCGGCGACGGCACCGACTATCTGGATTACAGCCAGGCGAGCCTGGCGGCCAGCCAAAGCAGCTTTGATGTGGTAATCGGCGATAACACCCGCCTGAAAAACATCGAAGGCGTGATCGGCAAAAACACCAGCACCATGCGCCTGGTAGTGAAGGGCAACGGCTCCCAGTGGCTGCTGGATGACATCGACGGCGATGCCACCACCAGCGATGGCAACAACGATGGCCGGGTGACGCTCGCCAACGGCAAGAGCGTGGACTTTGTGGATTTTGCAGCCCTGGTGGGCACCCAAGGGGTGGACGAATTTAAGATCAACGGCGGCTTTAACGGCAGCATCACCACCGGCGAGGGCGCGGATTCCCTACTAGTGAGCGTCAACCCCGCCCGCGCCCAGTCCATCAAGCTCATCAACGACGCCAGCGATAGCCTAAGCCTCAGCTGGCAGGGCGCGGCGCCCAGCGGTGTGAAGGAGACCTACAAACAAGCGCTGTCCGGCCGCGAGTCCATCAGCCTAGAAAGCCTTAACCCGGCCCTCGGCCTGCAGCCCTTTGCCATCGACTTTAGCGCCCTGGCCAGCATCAACGACCGCCTGGCGGTGGATGAAATGCGCGTACAAACCGCTTTTGAAAGCGCAGGCTTCAACCGCTTAAGCCTCACCAACAACGCCCTGCAACTGGCCATTGATAGCACCGATACAGCCAACCCCAGCGCAGCTAAAATCGGCACCTGGTTTAACGTGGAGAACAAAACCAACCTGGTGTTAAGCGGCCAAGCCGGGGATCAGCTCAGCCTCAGCGGCAACAGCCAATTGGCAGGCATACTCAGCATCGAAAAATTCGCTATAAGCGCCCAGGGCGAGCAGAGCCTGGGGGCCGGGCAGATTAATTTCAACAGTGTCGGCAGCATCGGCAGTGAGCAAAAAGCCGTGCGGATTGCCACCCCTGTGGTGCAGTTTAATAATCTGCGGGGCGATGCCTGGGTAACCAGTAGCGGCGATATTAAACTTGCCAGCCTCGATGGACAGGGCAAGCTCAATCTGCGCGCCGATGGCAGCATCGGCCAGACCCAGGCCCTGAGCTACACTCGCGACCTCACATTGGCGGCCAGCGGCGCCATTAACCTGGACAGCGCCGATAACCGCCTAACCGGTGGCCTGTCCTTCACCTCCGCCAACGCTATTAACCTGGCCAACGGCCTTACCAACCTCAGCGCCCTCAGCGCCGAGCAGTTCACCTACAGCGGCCAGGATTTAACCGCGAGCGGCCCCATGGTGGTGGCAGGTACTGCCTCGCTTACCAGTACCGGCAGCATCGAGGCGCTGAACGCCGCCAACCGCATCGCCCGCCTGCAGGTGAACGCTGGCGGCTCCGCCAAACTCGCGCTGGGCCTTGATGCCACCTTAGTGGGCGCAAAAGTAGGCGGCGCTTTGCAGGCACAGGCCAACGGGCTTGAAGTGGCCGGTGATCTGGCTGCTGCCTCCATCGACCTCAACGCCGGTGTGCCCGCTACAGGTGCCGGGCAGCTCAAGGTCAACGGCCAGCTGAGCGCACCGCAAATTGCCCTCAGCGCAGGCGACATAGCGCTGAAAACCCAGCTGCAAGGCACTGACCTGAGCCTTACCGCCAAATCGGTGAGCCTTGAGAAAACCCTCGACCTGCAGGGCGGCTTCACCGCCACTGTAGATAGCCTGCAGCAGGCTGCGGCGGCGGCCATTACCACCAAAGGGGCCTTTAGCCTAGCCGCCAGCGGCGCCCTGCAGTTGGATGGCGCCATCAGCAGCGGCCGGGACATAGACATCACCAGCGGCGGCAACCTGGTGCAAAGCGGCGCCTGGCGCACGGAAGGCCTGGCTGCGGGGGGCGATACCAAGGCCGCCTCGGTGAATGTGGTGGTGAAATCCGGCGGCAGCATTACCCAGCAGGCCAGCGCCAGCACCCAAAGCGCCGGCAACATAAGCTATGAGGCGGGCGGCACTATCAAGTTGACCAGTCTGAATGCCAAGGGTGAAGTGCTGGTCAATGCCACCGCTGGCATAGAAGACGTCAACGGCACCGCCACCAACATCACCGGTTCGACCGCCCGCCTCATTAGCGGTGGCAATATCAATGGCTTAGATCTGTCCGTGGATAGCCTGGTCGGCCAGTTCGCAGGCAGCGCCAAAACCGTCAGCCTGCGCAATGATAAAACCCTGCGCATCGACCGCTTGGTCACTAATACCAGCGAAGCAGGAGCAGTGACCACCATTTCCGTCAGCAAGGGCGATGTGATCTTTAACAACGACGCCAGCAAAAACCCCGAAGTGGCCAGCCTCTACGCCAAGCCGGACCTAGCCAAAGAGAAAACCGGTGTGGTGAACGGCAACTTCAGCACCGGCACACTCAATATCCTGGCGGAAAAGGGCCGCGTGAAAGCCACCGGCTCGGTCAGCTCCATTCAACCCGACCTGGTGGCCAATACGGTGAACATCTTCTCCGCGCTGGGTATCAGCACCCCGGGCCGCCCTCTGGTGATCTACGGCAGCACCGTGCTGTACACCGGCACAGGTTTGAACTGGAAACCCTACAACGCCTTCGGTAACCGCTTTGAATTCACCAGCGACAACGCCCTGGACCTCTCCCAGTTATTGCTCGCGGCGGGGGATCAGCTGATCGAAGTGGAACCCTTAGAAGACGTAAACCCGGCGGTATTTACCGACGTGCGCAACTACTCGGCGGACAACCTCTCCATCATGCTGCCCGCCGACCAGCGCTACGAAGAGTAACCCCCACCTTAAATTCCCCTCCTCCGGAGGGGGCGGGGTGGTTTAAAGAGAAATCGAAAGCAGCACGCCCTAAATTCCCCTCCACTGGAGGGGTGCCCCGTAAGGGGCGGGGTGGTTTAAGAACAACCGCAAGCACCGCCTCCCAAATTCCCCTCCCCTGGAGGGGTGCCCCGCAAGGGGCACGGTGGTGAACCGGTGGCATTGCCAACAAGGAGCCGTACCCATGCGAGCAACCCAGCGTTACAAGTCTCTGCCCTACAACCCGGCCCTCAAGGCGCGCGCCCGCGCCCTGCGCCGAGCGGGCAACTTAGCGGAGGTTCTGCTGTGGGGGCAGCTCAAGAACAAACAGCTATTAGGCCTAGATTTCGACCGCCAAAAGATCATCGGTAATTACATAGTGGACTTTTACTGCGCAGAACAAGACCTGGTAATCGAAATTGATGGCTACAGCCACGAACACACGGCACAGCAAGACACCCGGCGGGATAAGTACCTAACCGCCTTGGGGTTAAGGGTGGTACACCTACTCGATAGTGACGTTAAACAGAATTTGGAGCCCGTGATGGACTTTTTACACCATTACCTCAATGCACCGCCCAGCTGCGAACCACCCCGCCCCTACGGGGCACCCCTCCAGGGGAGGGGAATACCCAGCGACTAGCGCCGTGCACAACACGCCCGGCCTCTAGGGGTAAGCCCTAAAGGAGACGAGGCAGCTAACACACAATGAGCACGCCCTAAATTCCCCTCCCCCGGAGGGGTGCCCCGCAAGGGGCGGGGTGGTTGCGCCGCTTTCCAACCGTACAACCTAACTAGCGAATTTCCATGACCTGTAAATCTCTTCTGCAAGCGCTCCTCCTGGCAAGTGTACTGGGCAGCAGCACCACCTGGGCCGGTGTGCTGGACATGCCGGATGCCACCGAACTGCCGGACGCCGAGAAAAAATCCCTATTAAAAGATATGGACATCCCCAGCGTTAAAGAGCGCGACCCCAACCCCGAGGGCGGCCCGCGTTTAAACGTCAAAGAATTTCGCATTCAGGGTTTAGAAGACGACCCGGACTTTAATATTTCCAAAGCCGAGTTAATTAAACGGGTGGAGGCTATTCGGTTTGATTTAATGGGCGAAGGGGAAAAAACCAAATCCGGTTACACCCTTAAGGAGCTGGCCGAAATGGCCGATTTAATCGCGCAAATTGAAGAGGAGAGCGCCGACCAACACGTAGGTCCAGTGGAAGTGCAAAAGCTGGTATTTCTAATCCGCGAGCAGCGCCGCCGCCGGGGTATTACCCTCGGCATGATCGAAACCGTCGCCGACACCATCACCCAATACTACCGCGAGCGCGGCTTTATTCTCGCCAAAGCTTATATTCCCCAGCAGCAGGTGCGCGATGGCGTGGTGTCGCTGAATATTATGCTGGGCAAATTAGGCTCGGTAGAAGTGGTCAACGCCAAACGCATTAACCAAAGTTTACTCAAGCGCACCTTTAACGGCGCCCTGGATCAACCGGTCACCGCCGACAACACTGAAGAAAATTTATATTTAATTAACGATATTCCCGGTGTGTACGCGCAGGGTTATTTTGAACCCGGCGATCAAGTGGGGGATACGCGCCTAAAACTCAACGTGACTAAAGAGGGCTGGTTTGACACCAGCGTGCGCATCGACAACCACGGCGCGAAAACCACCGGGGAAAACCGCGTATACGGCGAATTTGTGCTGCACAATCCCTCCACCCTCGGCGATGAAATTCAGCTGGGCGCCCTGCGCACGGAAGAAGACAGCAGCTACGGCGCCATTCACTACAGCCTGCCCATTTACACCCCGCGCCTGCGAGTAAAAGTGGGCGCTTCGCAAAACGATTTTGTCTCGCGCATTAACTTTGGCGAATCCTCCGCAGCGGGTGTGGAATATTCAGGCTCCGCCAAGGTGACCGACGCGGATATTAGCTATCATTTTGCCCGTGGCCGCAAACTCAACAGTTCCCTCGGCCTGCAATTTACCTCCATTAAAACCAATATAGATCTAAGTAATGATAAAATTCCGGTTGTGGATACCAAACTCGATAATCTCTCCCTGAATTACCATATTGATTATCTCCATGAAAAACGCCGCAGCCTACATCAATTCGATATAGGCGTGACCTCTGCAAAAGAAACCGATGCCAATAGGGTTAACACCGCTAATTCGGGCGAAGGTGAATTGTTGCGGGATTCAAACGCGCAGTTTTTTTATTACAACTATTCCCTACTCAGCTTTTTCAAAAACCCCATCGGCCAGTCGGATTTGCGTTTAGTGGTTAACCACAGCCTGCAATACGCCGGTAAAGCTCTGTCCGCCAGCAACAAATTCGACCTCTCCGGCCCCAACCGCGCCCGCGCCTTTGAGCTGAACCATTTTGTCGCCGACGATGCCGCCCATGTGGCCGCCGATATTATTTTTAACACACCCAAATGGCTGCAATTTGGCGGCCCGGAAGGCTCCAGCCAAAATGGCCTCACGCCTTTTTTACTGTCGGATGTGGCCTATGGGGTAACCTACCCAGAATTTAGCACCTCGGAAAAAAGTAACGCGCTAGTTGCGGATTTGGGATTGGGCTTAAAACTCAATACCGAGTGGGGCCTGCGCGGTAACCTGGCCTGGGCGGTGCAAGTTACCGATAAAATAAAAGCGGATGCCAATGAAATCACCAAGGATAAAAGCACCAGTAAAAATCATCTGTACCTGGAATTTATGTATAGCTACTAACGCGCCGGGCAAAAGCCATGGCGGTAAAATCCGGCAATTAATTGAGGAGGTTGTATGGCTATAGTGGGTATTTATGCCGGTGTACTTGCGCTGCTGTATATGGTGTTAACCTTTCGCACCATTTACCTGCGCGGTAAATTCAAGGCGGCCCTTGGGGACGGCAAGCAGGAGTTATTGCAGCGGGCCATCCGCGTGCACGGCAACTTTAATGAGTATGT
>DAOQGS010000088.1:0-9759 GCA_035338675.1 Cellvibrionaceae bacterium | reverse complement strand
AGACTGTTAATCAGTGGAAAAGGATTGCTTACAGGGGGTTTAGGAGTGGCTATATTAAATTTTAGAGGTGGAGATTCACACAATGGGCAAACAACAATCCGGCTTTACGTTGATTGAGCTGATAGCTGTTATCGTTATTCTAGGTATTCTGGCAGCCACTGCGGTGCCGCGTTTTGTTAATTTGCAGGGTGAAGCCGCTACGGCTGCCACTCGAGGTGTAGCTGGCAGTATTGAAAGTGCATCAGCGCTTAACCATGCTGTTGATGTTGCGGTAGCCGCAGGGCTTACCGATACCACTACCGATCCATTTTATAACGTGGATAATTGCCAAGACGGCGCTCTACTTCTGCAAAATGGTGCTTTGCCCTCGGGTTATAGCATTGCTTCTGCCGCAGTGGCCGATGGTGCAACCGTTACCTGTACCCTAACCGGGCCCAGCAGTACAACCGCCACATTTACCATTATTGGTGCGGCCGGAGGTTTGTAGCGCAGGTATTTTGATTTAATACCGCAGCTATGGGCTGCGGTATTAACGGCGCTCAGTGTAATGACGTACCGAAAAAGGCTTGGGGTTAACCCAAGCCTTTTTTATGGTCTACATTATGTACAAAGCATAGTGCGGAGCGCATGGGCATGAGAGGGGATTATTGCAACAGCGCAGGATTTACGCTGATTGAATTAATCGCTGTGTTAGTCATTGTGGGTGTGGTATCGGTGGCGGCGGTGGGTAAATTTATGTCGCCGGACCTTTATGCCTTGCAGGCGGCACGGGATCAAACCCTATTGTGTATTCAAGCCGCGCAGCAGCTGGCCATGACCCAATCGCGCTCAGTGCGTGTTTTGCTCAGTGGTACAACCCTTGATGTACGCAAAGACGCTAATAATGACGGTGTTTTTGCCGGTGGTGAAAGTGTGGTGCTCGGCGCCGTTACCTATCCTATTAGCCTCAGCCAAGGTGTGAGTGTTTCCACCAGTACGCTCAATTTTAATAGCCTCGGAGAAGTTGCTGCCAGCACCATTACGCTCACGCAGCAATCGCGCACACTTACAATCAACGTAAGTGCCACAGGGTTTGCGCGCTAGCAGAGGCTTGTGGATTTTAATAGGCCGCCTGAGCACCTTGGTGCCTTATTTTCTTTTCTTCTCGTCTCCGCCCAATTGCTTGCTACACTTAAAGCGAAGCGCTGTGTTTGTCGTTTCAACAGGCGGTTAAAGATGTTGTTGGATTTTAATGTGCGGCATCAGGGGTATTTATCACGCGTATTGCGTTGAATGTGTTTGCGCACATTTTCAGTTAACGCTATCCACACAATAATAATACGGGCGCACATGGGTGCCGAGCCTTGGCATTTTGCTGGTTAAACTATGGGTTGCAACAGCGCACACAAACAGCTGATTTATCGCCAAACACGCGGTTTTACGCTGGTGGAATTGCTGTTTTTTTTAGTGGTAGTCGCCATTGGTTTAGGTGGTTTGCTGAAGGTCTTTAACGATGCTGTCTTGCATTCGGTTGACCCGGTACTGCGTGTTAAAGCGGTAGAAAAAACCCAAGCCTTATTAGATGAAATTCTCGCCCGTAAATTTGCTGAAAATACACCAACCGGCGGATACCCGCCCTGCACGAGTTGTACCGCAATATCGGTAGATAGCGGCTACGATGATGTGGGGGATTACAATGGCTACAGCGACAGCAGCGATACAGGCCTTGCGGTGAGTGTTACGGTGGTAGATGCGGGCAGTGAAATCGGCGTTACCAATACAAATGCCCGTCGCATTACCGTTACAACTCTAATGAGTGACGGATCTAAGGTGGTGTTAAGTGCCTACAAACTTAATTTCTAGCCGCCGTTTTGCAGCTGTTGGGGAGAGGAAAGGGCGGCAGCGGGGTTTTACGCTGGTGGAATTAATTTTTGTTTTGGTAATTTTAGGGCTAGTGGGCGCTATTGGTAGTAGCTTTTTGGTGGATACCATGGATATGTATCAGCGCACCACTAACCGCGTGAAAGTGATGCAAAAAGGCCGCGTTGCTATTGAGCAAATGAGCCGCTATCTGCGTGCCGCCGTGCCCAATTCCGTGCGTATTAGTTCCACCGGTAAATGTTTAGAGTTCGTGCCGGTGGTGGCCGGTGGTTATTATATGAATCAATTAGCGGATAGTGAAAATGGCGGCACAGCTTCAAGCTCTGTAGTGATCGCGCCGTTGAGCTATTCCGGCTCGGCCGCTACGCAATTAATTGTTGCGCCTTTATCCTCCGCAGATATTTATACCACCGCCAGCACTTCCTCCCGCGCCACTGTCAGCGCGGTGGGTGCAAATAGTATTACGCTCTCCGGCGCAAAATTATTTACCCGTAATTCCCCTGCGCGCCGCTATTATTTGGCTTCAAACCCGAAGCGATTTTGTTTGCTCAGCGGCAGTTTGTACCGTTACAGCGGTTATGGATTTCTAACTGCGGCACTGGATGATTCAAACCCAGGCGGCAGTGCCGATTTAATGCTGAATCAATTAAACCAAAGTGCGTCAAATTTTTCCCTCTCAGCCGGGAGCGAGCAGCGCAATACTTCTATCGGCATTCAATTATCTTTAACGGCAGGCAGCGAAACGGTGGTATTGCGCCACCAGGTATTGGTGCGCAATGTGCCCTAGAGCCTATTCAACAGTGAATCAACAGGCGGGTTTTTTAATCCCCACGGCGCTCTTTATTGTGGTTGCCTTAGGGGCGCTGGCTATCGCTATCGCCCGTATGGCGGGTTCCGCCAATAGCATGGCCCTGCGGGAGGCCTTAAGTGCGCAGGCATTTTTTGCGGCGGAGTCGGGTGTCCAATTAGGTTTATACAACCTGTATAACGGCGCCACCACGCGGGCGCAAACTACCGCAAATTGCACGGCGTTAGACGTGGCCTCGCAGTCGTTTACTGCTGCAGGTTTAAAAGCCTGTTCGGTAAGTTTCGATTGCGCCACCAGCACCGATGCGGGCAATACGCGCAGTTTTTATTTAATTACGGCTACCGCCAGCTGTGGTAGCGGTGATTTGGCCACCAGCCGTGTGTTAAATGTCAAAGCGAGTATGCAGTAATGCGCGGATTATCCGGTGTTTCATTTTTGGTGTGTGTGGTTTGGCTGTTGTGCTCGCCGTGTAGTTTAGCGGCTACTTGCGCGAGTTTATTTCCTGATGGTTTGCAATCCCACACGGCGAGCACAGGCCGCATTACGCTAAATTCCGGCGCCGTAGTAAATAATTCGGGTTCAGTATTAACTGGCCCTTTAATTACCAATAATGCAGGTTCCGGCAGTTGTGGTACCGGTATTACCTGTACCATTAGCGGCGCGGCTTCTCCCGCGCAATCAATGACTATTTCCGGTGGCACCGGAGCCAGTGGCGCTATTAATGTCACCAGTGGCACACCCAGTTTTGCGGCGGGGAATTACACCTCTTTATCTATCAGCAATACCTACAGCCTGACTTTTTCAACCTCGGGTGGTAACTATTATTTCACTGGCGATTGGACACTTGGCGATAGCACCACCATTACCTTTGCGCCGGGGAATTATTACATCAACGGCAATATTTATTTTAACGGCACTGGCAGTAAACAATTGCGCATCGGTAGCACGGGCACGGTCAATATTTTTGTGAATGGCCAGGTTGTGATGGGAGGGGTGGTGACGACCCCGAGTGTATCGTCACGTTATTTATTAATTTATGCCAATGGCAGTATAGATGTGAATGGAGCCAGTACTATACACGCGTTTTTATACTCCCATAATAGCACCGTAACACTTAATTCCACCGCAGTTGTATACGGCGGTTTGTCTGGCTCCAATGTAACTTTAAACGGCGCTCAGACGGTTTATTACGAATCCACTGAAATTAGCAACGCGGCCTTCGGCAGTTTTTGCACGGCCTCGGCGGCGAGTTTAAACAATTTTTTAATTGATGTAGGCGGTGGTACGGGCAGTAACTGCGCTGCTTCAACCATTAATATCACGGCGCGGGATTCTAGTAATGCAACCTTAACCACCTACGCCGGTACGGTGACTATTTCTACTTCCACCGCTAATGGCGATTGGGCAAAAACCGCAACCGCCGCCGATGCCTATGGCACATTAACGGCAGGCGCTACGGATTCCGGTGCGGCTACTTATGTATTTAACACTTCTGATGCGGGCACTATTTCCATTAATTTAACCGACACCCACGCGGAGAGTTTAACCATTAGTTTAAATGACAGCTCCGCAGGAGTAACCAGCACATCAAGCACCCTAGCATTTAGCCGCAATGCATTTGTGGTGACGAGCACGGATAGTTTAGCCAGCGATATTATTGCCGGGCGCACCCACAGTTTGCGGGTGACCATGATGAAACAAGATACCGGCGGCACCAGTTGTTCCGCTGCTAGCGATTATAACGTCAGTGGCGTAAAAGCCTGGCTGACGCGCGCCAGTTCCGACCCAGCCGGTACGGCGCCAAATTTAATTAATAGCAGTAGTGCGTCGGTGGCCCTACCCAATGCCAAGCCCGGCTCCAATAATGTCACGCTAAACTTTTCCAGCGGCATCGCTAATTTCACTCTTTCCACTTCAGACGTAGGAAAATATGCGCTTAATTTTGCCGACAGCAGTAATTCTTACGCCAGTTCAGAAATTACCGGGTCTTCATCCACTTATGTGGTGCGGCCGTTTGGATTTTATATTGCGGTAACATCCAACCCGGCGGCATCTTCTGATTCCGGTAGCGTATTTACCACCGCGGGCACTAATTTTACTGTTAGTGTCACGGCAAAGGCGTATTCCGCCGCCGATGATGCCAATAGCGATGGCCTGCCGGATAATCACGCCGATACCAACGCTGCCAATAATGCCAATTTGGCCGATAACACAACCCTCACTAAATTCGGTGCCGAAACCCCCGCAGAAACAATTACGCTTGCTGCCGCTTTGCGTTTACCTTCTGGCGGCGTAGACCCAGGTTTAAGCGATGGCGATGCCACTGCCAGTGATGGCCGTGTTATCAGTAGTTTTAGCAGTGGCGTAGGTTCCACTACACAAGTGTATTTTGGCGAAGTTGGAATAATTGAAATCGCCGCGAGTATTACTGATGGTGATTATTTAGGTGCAGGCACTACACCTACTACCAATATGGTGAGCCGCTCTGGATACGTAGGCCGCTTTAAACCCTATCAATTTGCAGCTTCGTCCGTAAGCATGACGTCTTTTTGCAGCGCATCCACGGCTTTTAATTATTTAGGTAAGGATTTCACCGCTAATTTAACGCTCGCTGCGCAAAATCAGCAGGCGAGCACAACACAAAATTATACGAGCACATTCGTAAAATTAACCTCGGCGGGCTACAGCTTAAAAGCGCGCGATACCACCAGTGCCACCCAATTAACCAGCCGCATGCAGTTATCGAGTTTAAGCGGCACTTGGAGTAGCGGGCAGGTGGCCGCAAGTGTCAGTATGAATATGGCGCGCAGCAGTGCGCCCGACGGCCCTTACACGACTACCAAAGTGGGGGTTACGATTAGCGATACGGATTCAGTAAGTTTAAGAAGCGCCGATATTACGTTTGACTCTGATGCCAACGGCAGCAACGATGCCTTGTTATTCGGCCAAAGCGCTTTTTATTTTGGCCGCTTGCGATTAGATGATGCCTTTGGCCCGGAAACAGCCAATTTAAATGTCAATTTCCAAACCGACTATTGGACGGGGTCGATATGGTCGCGCAACACTGCCGACAGTTGCACCACCATCGCCACCAGCGCCATAACCTATCCGTTCGGCGCAATTAATATTGCCGCTAACCGCTCGGTCACCATCGGGGCAGGCAGTACTACCGGCAATTACACCAGCCTTGCTGGCAGTGCCGTTAATTTTTCCTCCGGTGATGCTGGGCATTATTTTTCCGCGCCCGGCAGCGGTAAAACCGGTTCGTTTTTGGTGGATGTGGATTTAACCAGTTATGCCTGGTTGCGATTTGATTGGAATAACGACGCCAACTACAGCAACGACACCGCGTTGCCCAGCGCGCGTTATACGTTTGGCACCTACCGTGGCAATGATCGAACCCTGTTTTGGCAGGATTCTTCGGTGCCCTAGTTGCTGTGTCCCTAAAGTTTTTGCCCCCTGGGCCGATAACAGGAGGACATACCGTGTTTGAGGAGCCATCTGTGAATACACAAGCTGCATTAAAGTCGTACGCTAAGGTTCAGTACCGCTCAAATGTTGATGTGGCCTCACCCCATAAGCTCATCGATATGTTATTTGACGGCGCTATTGAACGCATCGCCCAGGCAAAAGGGGCTATGCAGTTTGGCGATATAGCGCTGAAGGGACAAAAAATTAGCAGTGCAATTAGCGTGGTGGGCGGCTTGCGGGAGAGTTTAAATACCGAAGCCGGTGGGGAGTTGGCCCATAATCTGGACAACCTTTACGTCTATATTCAACGCATTCTCACTAATGCCCATAGCAAAAACGACATTAAATTATTGGACGAAGCGGCTACCTTGCTAGGCGAATTACAATCGGCTTGGAAGCAGATTGGCTAGTTTCTCTGGCGAGTAAAAACCTGCACATTTTTTAAGGCGCCTATGGGCGCCTTATTCTTTATTTGCGTTCAGCGCGGCGCCTTCTTGTTCTTTTAAATCCGGCTTGCTGCCCAGCACGGCGTTGAGGGTTTTAAGCTCACCCTGGCGCCAGATTTCGATTGCCATGGCCTGGCCCGGCCGCGCTTTTAATATTTCCTGCATGCCGAGGGTGCCGTTGCCCACCGCCTGCCCATTAACTTTAAGGATAATATCGCCGGGGGTGAGGCCTGCCTTGTGGGCTGGGCCATTGTTAAAAATGGCCGTCACCACTACACCGTTGAGCGCTTGCAGGTTGAGCTGTTGCGCAATTAAGGGCGTGACAGGCTGGGCCTCAACACCCAACCAACCGCGCACCACCTTACCCATCTCCACAATATCCTTTAACGACAGCAGCGCCGTGTCGGCAGGTACGGCAAGGCCAACGCCATCCAGGCTGGAATTGCCCAAACGATCCAAAATAGCAGTGTTAATACCGAGTAAATTACCCTGGGTGTCGATCAAGGCGCCGCCTGAATTGCCGGGGTTAATGGCCGCATCGGTCTGAATGAAATTCTCTAGGGTGCTGATACCCAAACCATGGCGGCCAGTGGCGGAAATAATGCCTTGGGTAACCGTTTGCCCCATACCAAAGGGGTTGCCGATGGCCAGCACTACGTCCCCCACCTGCGCATTGCGCGGTGCGCCAATGTGAATTGCGGTGAGTTTATCGGCCTTAATATGCAACACCGCCAGGTCATTTTCTTCATCCACACCCACTAATGTAGCCTGGGTTTCTCGGCCATCCTGCAGCTGCACAACCACCTCATCGGCGCCGCGAATTACATGGATATTAGTGAGCAAATAGCCGCTTTCACTAACGATCACACCGCTGCCAAGGGCGGATTGCATACGCTCCTGGCGGCCTAAGTCGGCGGAGTTAAAAAAATGGCGGTACAGCGGGTCCTCAATCAGGCGCCGCCTGCGCTCTTGAATTTTGGTGCGGGTATAGATGTTGACCACGGCAGGCGCCGCGCGCTTAACCGCTTCGGCGTAGGAAACAGGCCCGCTAAAACCTGCTGCGAAGTTTTGTGGCGCAAGGGCAGTTGGCTCAACCACAGTTTGGGGTGAGCGCAATTGCGGAAATAACACCAGGGCAATCACCGCTACCAACAGGCCGGTAAGCAGCGGCCACACCAGATATTCAAGCGCTTTTCGCACGGGGCTTGCGCTTAAGGCTGGTAATTTGGGGGGGTAAAAACAGGGGGGGCTTTTTTGTCGTCGTCTTCAAACTCATCGCTTAGGCCGCCTTTTTGGCCGGGTATTTTGGGTGCCCAGTCTTTAGGCGGCTCAAGGCTTACGGCGGATTGATCGATTACCTCTGCCGCCAGGTTTTTCGCTTCGGCGGCTTCTAAGAGTTTGCGGCTAATATCGGGGCTTGCTAGGCGGGCGGCGCCGTCGGCCAAGTGTTGATGTAAATCGCGGTAACTCTGGGTTAAGTCGCTGATGCGTTGTGAGGTATCCACAAAATGCTTGGCCACTTGGTGCTGATAATTCTCCAGTTCCGCTTCGGCCTGTTGCAGGCGGTTGACCAGTTGATTGCTGCTGCTTTGGCCGAATTTCAGGCGCCCAAGCAGAACACCCAGCCCAAGTCCGAACAACAGCGCCGCCAAGGAAATAATCACAACCAGTTCGAGGGTGTACACAAATGGCTCCTAAAACAAAGAGATAAGAAGGGGCATGATACTGTATTTGCCGCGGTGGGTGGCCAATATCAATTGCACAGGTGCGAGGGGCTTTGTAAAGTTGCCGACTTTTTAAGTGGTTATCCCGCCGATGTCCAGCTCGCCCACTGCCCCCTCACTTACGCCATTAGCCCGCTATCAGCAGGACGCCCAACGGCCGGGTTTTATCGCCGATGCCTCACAGGCAGCAGCAATTACAGCCTTGAATGATTTATTTGTCAGGCTCGTCAACGCCCAGGCTACACGCCAATCGCTCTGGCACAGCCTATTCTCCTCCGGCAAGGCAAAAGAGCCTCCTATAGGTGTTTATTTTTGGGGTGGGGTAGGGCGAGGCAAAACCTATTTGATGGATGTGTTCTTTGATGCGCTGCCCTTTGAGCGCAAGATGCGCACCCACTTCCACCGCTTTATGCGCCGGGTCCACGCCGAACTTACTGAGCTTAAAGGGCAAAAAAATCCCCTGGAGCAAGTGGCCGATCGCCTCGCCAAGGAAACCTGCGTTATTTGTTTTGATGAATTTTTTGTTACCGATATTACCGATGCAATGCTGCTTTCGGGGTTGTTATCGGCGCTGTTTAAACGCGGGGTGTGTCTGGTGGCGACCTCCAACATAGTGCCCGATGGGCTCTACCCTAACGGCTTGCAACGGGAGAAGTTTCTACCGGCCATTGCGCTGTTAAATCGCTATACCCAGGTTATTAATGTGGATGGCGGCATCGATTATCGGCTGCGCACACTGCAACAGGCGGCACTGTATTTTTATCCTCTCAGCGAACAATCCCAATTGGAGCTGGCCAATCACTTCCAGCGCCTATCCCACGGCGCGCCTCAACAACCCGTAACCCTTACGATTGAAGGGCGGCAGGTAATGGCGCTGAGTGAATGGGAGGATGTGGTCTGGTTTGAATTTAAAGCTATTTGCGAAGGCCCTCGCTCCCAACAGGATTACATAGTGCTCGCCAAGGAGTATCACACCATCTTGCTCTCGGGCGTTCCCCAGTTGGGGGCGGCTAACGATGACGCCGCTAGGCGTTTTGTATACTTGGTTGATGAATTCTACGACCGTGGGGTAAAACTGATTATCTCCGCCGCAGAGCCTATTGCTTCTTTATATACCAGCGGCAAATTGAGCTTTGAATTTGCCCGCACCCAAAGCCGTTTGCTGGAAATGCAGAGTGAGGAATATCTCGCCAGCCCTCATAAACCCTAACAGCCACCACTCTTTTACTTGATATGGGAGAATTTCTCCTATAGTATCCGCGCTCTTTTTTTGGGGTGGCGATTTGCCGCCCCGGCTCCACCTCCCCAAAGGTAATTTTGGGGGTTTTAGTACCTACGTTAAAGGCCAACAACATGAAGACTATTAGCGCCAATGCTCAAACAGTACAACGTGAATGGTACATCCTCGACGCTTCAGGCAAAACTCTAGGCCGTATCGCCGCTGAGATTG
>DAOQGS010000087.1:0-9815 GCA_035338675.1 Cellvibrionaceae bacterium | reverse complement strand
CGCGAGCGGCGCCAAAATCGCCAGCCTAATTCGCCGCTATTCTATCGCTGTGGGTTAAACACGCTACGCGGTTGCGACCCCGATTTTTGGCCAGGTAGAGCGCTTCATCCGCCAATTCAAACACCTCCCGAGGCTGTGTGTTTTGGCTGGGAATGAGGCTGCCTACGCCTAGGCTCAGGGTCAACTGAAGGCATCCGGCGGGGTAACAAAACTCACTCGCCGCCACCAAACTGCAGATTTTTTCCGCCACTACCTGCGCGCCTGCAGCGTCAGAGCCAGGCAACAAGAGTGCCATTTCCTCCCCTCCGAAGCGAAAGACTATATCCGGCGGCTGCCGTACCACCTGGCGCAGCAGGCGGGCCAGCTGAATCAGGCAGTCGTCCCCCACCGGGTGGCCGTAGGTGTCGTTGATTTTTTTAAAGTGATCTATGTCGATGAGCACCAAACTGATCGGCCTGTGCTCTCTCGCGGCGCGGCGCACTTCGCTGTCCAGCAGGTGGTCAAAATGCCGCCGGTTGAACAGGCCGGTGAGGCTGTCGGTGATGGTTTGTTTGGAGAGTTCCATGTTCAGCTTGCTCACCTCGCACAGGGCGGCTTGCAGGGCGGCGGTTTTTTCTTCCACGGCTTTGGCTAACTGCTGGGCCTGGGCCTGTTCTTGCTCGATGGCGCGGCTCTGCTCGGCGCGGGCGGCAAATTCGGCGCTTAGGCGGTTGGAGTAATCAATTTTCACCCGGTAACACACCATAAAGGTGAGCAGCACTACCTGCAGCAGGCTCGCCGCTTGATTGAGGCCGAACATGGAGGTGCCATCGGCCAGCAGCCCCCAGTAGTTGAGGGCGGCGGCCAGAGTGCCGAGGGAGAAAATCGCCCAGCTGGCGCAATACCAGCCGCCGCCCGCTTGCTTGCGGCGCAGCCAATACAGGCCGAGGCCGGTTTGCAAGCAGCAGTGCAGGCCGATCAGCAGCAGGCAGGCCTGTAACGCTCGGGCCACCGGCAGCAGGGGCGTGAGGGCCATCAACAGCAGGGCGCCCCAAAATAGGCCCTGGCCTGCGCCATAGCCGCGCTGCCCCGCCTGTAACCGAAACACCCGCAGGGAAAAGCGCGCCGCCATGGCGACGGCAAAGCTTAAGCAAATGGGCATGGTCATTTGGTTGAGGGCGGGCAGATTGGGCCAGAGGTAGCCGTAGCCTAAGCCGCTGTAGAGCGCCTCAACCCCTGCGTAGGCCAGCACCAGCAGGCTAAACAGGCCATAGGTGGTATCCCGGTGGGCCAGGCAGAGGAAAAACGCAAACAGGCTGGCCGCCAGGAAAAACCCGTAATAAAGGCCCTGAGTGAGCAGGTAGAGTTGATCTCCCTGGGCCAGCTCCTCCCGGGACACCAGTTTTAGGGGTACTTGCAAGAGGCCGCTGGTTTGCACCCAGAGGTACAGCGTTTGCGGGTCGCTGCTGGCGGCTATGGGGAACACGAAATAGCGGTGGGCCAGGGGCCGCATGGCAAAGGGCAGCATGTCGCCGGTGCTCACCTGTTTAACCAGCTGGCCGTTGTGCACTTGGTACAGCCGCACATAATCCAGATGGGGGTAGGCCAGCTGCAAAAATGCCGCTGTTGGGCTGGCCTTAAGCTGGATGCGCAGCCAGTGGGGGCGCGGGTTAAAGCCTAAGGAGAGGTGACCTGCGGCGAGGGGCTGCCAGCGTTCGGTGGGGGTGAGGGCGATGGTGTCGAGGCTGAAGCCGTCGTCGGGCAGATAGGCCACCTGGGGCAATGCCTGAGCCAGGGCCCCAGGGCTTAGCAAAAGCCAGCAGAGCACAAGGCACAAACAGTGTTTTAGGGCGGCCCCAAAGTCCATCGACAACTCACCTGGCGTGTTGGATTCGGGGCGGCAATATACGCCATTTGGCCGCCCTAAACAGTTCGAAACTAAGCCTTTATTGTTAGCTGGATCACGTCTGCCAGACTAAGGTTGCATAGACTGCCGCTCCCTGAGTGTCGGCTTGCCTGCGAAGTGAATTTATTCCATCGGGTCTATATACTGCCGCGCCTGAACGGCACGACCTACACCTGGGGAGTTTTTATGTACCAACCACCTGCCGATGTTTTAGAGAAAGCTTTGGGCATCGCGCTGATCGCCCACGCAGGTCAGAAGGACAAGGCGGGCGCGCCCTACATTTTGCACCCCCTGCGGCTCATGATGACAGCAGATGAGCCGGACACTCAAGTGACCGCCCTGTTGCACGATGTGTTGGAGGACTCACAGCTGACCGAGGAGGATCTCAATCAGGCGGGCATCCCCGCTCATATCGCCGCTGCCGTGGCCTCCCTCACCCGGCAAATTGATGAAACCTATGAGGAATTTATCGAGCGCATCGCCCAGGACCCCTTGGCCCGCCGGGTGAAAATTCTCGATATTCAAGACAACCTCAATCTCAAGCGCTTAAAGTCCGTCAACAAGGCGGATCTTATGCGCGTTACTGAATACCACCGCGCCCTGCAGTACCTGTTGGAGGTGGAGGCCCAGGAGGCGGAGATGGAGGATGACCTGGATGACTAGGGGACCTCTGAACAATTACCTCACTCGCCCTAGCGTCGTTGAATTTGGCAAAAAATGCTCATTTACTCCATGTAAACGGCGCTTTTTTGCCAAATTCGCCTAGTTAGTGCTTCGCCGCCTGCATTTTTCTAAAGGCTCCCTAGTTCGGCGCGGTGCACCTAGCCGAGCCTTCTCAGTCCAGCTTGCTCGGCCCAGCGCGCTCCGTCTGCGTCTTGCCGGTCGGGGGCAAAAAACCGCCCAATCTAAGCCTGAATATTCATTTTTAACTCGCTGCTCTCTTCCTGCTGCACACCAAAAATCTTCGCTCGCTCCACCACACCCCTGGCCCAGGCGCTGTGGGTGGCCACTTCACACATGGAATCGTGCATTTTAAAAACCGCCGGCGCCGCCGCATCCATCACCCGCAGAGCCATTTCGATATCCGTGTGGGGCACTCGGTAGTGCTGGTCGATAAGAGCCACTTGGCTGGGGTGTATGGCGGTTTTGCCCACCATGCCGTGGGCCAAATCCTCCTCTAGCTCTTGGGCGAGTAAGCCGGTGTTATCCAGGTGCTCAAACACGGGGGCGGTGAGGGCAAAGCCGTGGGGGCGAAACAGGGTGGCGAGTTTGGCAATCACCAGGCCCAAGGGGGTGCGGTAGATACTCAAAGTGCGCGGGCGGCGAATGCCCAGGAGGGCGAGCAGGTCATTGCCGCCGATGCGCAGGGCGAGAATGCGCGGCTGCACTTCTGGCTGCTGCAAACAGGCGCGAAATAACAGCATTTCCTGGTCGTCAAACACCTCCACCGTCTCCAGGGTGGGCATCAATAGGTGCTGGGTGTGGCGCACGGCGGCAAAGTAGGCCGGGAAGTTGTGGCGGGTGGCTTTGGGCAGCACAAAGCCGCTCAAGCGCTCGATGCCGGGCATGGCCAAGAGTCCATCTAACACGTCCAAATTGCGCACCCGCACAAAGCGCTGGCGGCTGCCGTCGCTGGGCAACAGGGGCAGCACGGCCTGCACATTGGCGAGGGCGGCTGGCAATTCGTCGCCATTGATGGCGTCTTCAGTGCAGAAAATCACCGAGCGCAGATCGCCGCTGGCGATCTGGGCAAGGCTCTTATGGGTGGCGGGCACATACAAGGAGGCGCCTAGGGTGGTGATCTTAGCCATCGGGGGAACTCTTAATTAAGGATACGGCTTGGTAAGGTAAATGGGGGTCTTCAATGATCGGCACGGCTTTTTCAGCCGCCAACAGACGCAGGTGAGCTACCTCAGGCGCGCGGCTCGCCCGCAGGATAATCAGCCTGGGTGCGCGCCGCAGCAGTACTCGGGTGGCCTCGCCTATGCCGGGTTTGATCAGGTTTATATCACGCACGCCATAGGTTGTTTGGCAGGCCTGTAAAAACCGCTGGGAAACGGCCGCTAAATGCCCGGTATCGGCAGCGCGCTCGGCCCAGGCAGCGGGGCTTAGGCAGGCGGCGCGGGCGAGGGCGCGCTCATAGATTAAGTCCACAAACGCACGCGAGACATCAGCGCCCTTCAGCTGCTCATAGTACACGCAGCCGTGCCAGGCATCGGGGGCTAGATCGGCTCTGAGCAGGGAGCGGCTGAGCAGGCCGGATACAGTGGCGTTTAGGATCGACGACGGCAGCAGGTAATCGGCCGTGCTTGCGGCGCCCAGGCTCACCCCTGCTAAATCCACCAGGCTGTAGAGGCCAGTGTCTATGGCGGTGCCATGGGCGGCATTAAATGCGGCAACGGATTTTGCCAGCTCCTTAGCAATAACGCCTTTGCCGGTCCAGCCGTCCAAAAATACTAGGGATGCAGGGGCCGCGCCCTGCTTGAGCACATGGCGCAGCGCCTGGGTGTCCAGGCCTTTATCGCGCAGGATGGATAGGCTGAAATGCGCAGCCGGGCGCTTAAGCCAATGGCGCAGCAGGCGGCCAACAATAACGCCTAGGGGCGTGCCGCCGCGCATGAGGGAGAGCAGGTTAAGCGGCCCCGGTTTGCGCGCGGCAATTAGGGCGGCAAGGGTTAAACAATCCTCGGCCATGCGCTCAGCATTCAGGGCGCAGGCCGCTTCGAAGAGGGCTTGGTAGGCGGCGGAGGGCGGCGCCTCTGGGGATAACATTTGGCTGTAATGGCGGGCGCCGGACTGAATCAGCCGCTCCTTTTGGGCAACCGTCACCACAGGCTGGGGCGGCAGCAGGGTGACGAGAAACTGCACATCCTCCGCTAAATAACTGCCACTAAAGGGGGTGTAGCTGGGGCTGCTCACGGCATCACCCAATCGAACTGGTTAAAACTGCTGTTGGCCAACTGGCTGTTGTTTGGGGTGATGGCGTAATCGCAGAGGGCTAAAAACGGCCCGTCCGAGCGGCTATCGCCCATACCTAAGGTCAAAATCTCACCGTGTTCAGCCCTTAATAAATCGCTCACATAGGCCACGGCGCGGGACTTATCCAAGGTTCTAGGCAGAATTGCGTGGTTATTGCCGTTGGTGTGCAAGACAAAATCCTTCCCGTCCTGGCTCAGCCAGGGCTGAATCACCGCCTCTTCTAGGGCCTGCAGGCGGCTTAGGTTTTTCTCCGGGTCTTTTAACAGAGCAAAAAATTCGATACCGGCGTCGCTAATCAAGCGAGCGCGGTTGGGCAGGCCCTGGTGCAGGCAATAGGCATCTAAGCGGGCGATGATGTCCTGCAAACCCGCCTTGGCCTTGGCCATATCCGCCTGCATGAGGTTGTACCAAGCGGCATCTAGGCTGCCATCGGGCCTTAACACCAGGCCGCCGAAGTTGATAATGCTGTAGCTGGTAAAGCTGATGGGCAGGGTTACCCTTTGGTACGCGGCCAGGTCTCGTGCGGTGGTGGGGATAAGGGTGGCCTGGGCGGCGAAGAGCTCAAGCAGCGCGCGCTGGCGGGGGGTGCTAAAGGAATTGGCGCGGCCGTCGGCTAAAAAGGCCGCCGCCACCAACTCCTGCCCCGGCGGGCATTTGGCGAGGGTTTGGAAGAGGGTGTCGTCCAGGTCGGTAAATAAAAATGTCTTCACAGCGAATCTCGCAGGCTGGGCTTATTATTATGAGGGCAATGAGCCTGTGTTATTGCCTTTTTACACAATGTTGGAACTAAGGATGTCCTCGCTAACCAACGGCCGTAGGGGCGCCCCTTGTGGGTGCCCGGGTAAATCCTGATTCATAGCCGAGGCTCCAGGAGGAAGCCCCATGGCATAGCCCTGTCGGCCCCAACCCAGTGACCTTGCCCTTTACCGGCTAGGTGTACATGAACCATCAACTAAACGCCCCCCCAGCCGTTCCGCCAACTCCCGCAGGGCGTCATTCTCTGGGGTTTCGTGGCAAATCAGTATTTCGTCATAGAGTCCCGGCGCCAGGTTATACACATAATTGGGCACCCCTTCGCCGTAGTTATCCTTAAAGGTGAGGCTGTGTTGCACGGCGCCCCAGGTGAGGATGGGGGAGCGGGTGGTGGATTGCACCCAGACGGCATGGCCTAGGTCCTCTAAACACTGGCCGAGCAAAAAAGGCCAGTGCATAAATTCGCCAGTGCCCAGCACCAGTATCTTGGCGTCCGGCTCAAGATCAGTGCTCAGTTGCAAGGCCAGGCTGTGGGGCACGTCGAGAACCCGCTCGGTGCCCAAGCGGCCAAACTCCGCCTTCGCCCCGCAGGTCTGGGGGCAAGGGGCGGCCTGGGCGGCAGGGGCGCTCACCTCTATGGGGTTGGGGGTGAATTCATACTGCCCCTCAATCAGCGCCGCCATGCTTACCTGCAGCTCGAAAGCAGCTGGGCATTCGGCGCGGGCCGCAGCGGACATAAAATTTGCCGCCGTGGCCAGGTGTACATGGCTTAGATCCGGGCAATAGCGGCGGCAGGCGCGGGCGAGGTTTACAAACGTGTTGCCGGTGCTGGCCTCATCGTCGATTAGCACCAGGCTGCGGGCAAAGCGAAACAGGCTTTGAAGGGCGTCATCTGTGGGTAGGTGCAAATACTGGCGCGGCGCATGGCTGTGGGTTTCGGCAAATTCAAACACTGCCCTGCCTTCCATGGGGTAGCGGGTGCTGTGCACAAATAGGCAGGCGCGCTCAGGCTGCAGGCGTTTATAGGCTTCAAATACCCCCTGGCCCAATCCCACGCCGGTTTCCGCCATGGCGATAAACACAATGGGGCCCGGCAGGTTAGGAACCTGGGCGGCCAGTTCATCGTGCACGGCGCGCATCACGGCAGGTTTTACCGGCCAGTGTTTGGCCAGAATTTTACTGACAAACAAAAACCCCCGCTTGGCATTGGCGCGGGCGCCAAAACCCAATAGTTCGTCCAGGCGCCCGGCGCCCTGGGTAAGTGTTAGCTGCAATTCACCGGTGGGCAGGCTGATGTGTAGGGGCGCGGGGCTCTGAGCGTTCACAAAAGCTCCGTGGCTTGGGCAATTTCCATAACGCGAATACCGTTGCGAATAGGCGGGATTTCGATCTGATCAAAGCCGCGATCAAACCCGGCAATGCCGATGTAAGGCAAATTGGGGCCTGCTAAACAGGCCATAGCCACGCCGCCGGATAAGCGGGCATTTATTTCCAGCAGCCCCAGCGGCCCTTGTGTACGCTCGCGAAATTGGGCGTTAAAAAAGCCGTTTAATTGATAATCGGCGGCGAGTTTGGCAGCGCTGGTTAAAATATCCTCGCGCAGGTCGATGGTTTGCCCGCGGCCAGAAATAAGCGATTTACGCCTGGGCACGGCGGTAATTAACCGGCCTTTATCCGCCACACAATCCACGCTGTATTCGTGGCCGGGTAAATATTCCATCACCAGCATTTTTTTAAATGCGCCCATTTTTTCCAAACCCCGGCGCAGGTCCTGCAAGTTGATGTGGTAGGGCACACCTTCTAATAACAATTCAGCGCTGGAGCGTTTTTCATCCAATACGGCAAAGCCTAAGCCAAATACGGAGGATGAGGGTTTAATACAGAGTTTGTGATGGCGGCTGCGCAACTCTTCAAACGCCGCATCAAATTGCGCGAGCGTCTCCACCGCGCGAAATTCCGCTGCGGGCGCGAGCGGCAAATCAAGGCTTTGGCAAAAGCGGGCTTTGTCATTAATTAAGCGCAAATTATCGCTACTGGCGGTGGATAAAACCCGCGTGCCCACCTGCAAAAATTCCTGGTGCAGATTGGCGATTACACTGGCCTCTTTGCCAGGGACAAAAATGGCAATTTTTTGCTCAGCGCAAAATTGCAAACACCACTTAGCATATTCCATCCCCAATAAACCCTTAGGCTCAATAAAATGTTCATCTGCGGCTAAAAAGGCCGGGGCATGGCGATTGGTGTTACTGCATAAAATGCGGTACTGCTGGGCGCTGTCGCCCTGGCGAATTAACCGCAGGGCGGCGGCCAAAGAGGAAAAGGTTTTGTTGAACCAGACTCGGGTCATTTAAGGTGTCTCATGAAAATGCGGTACATCTAAAAGTGTTCGGCCAAATGATTGCCGGGAGTGTAGTGCAGGTAGGTATCAGTGCTGTTATTGAGCCCGTCGTAATTAGTGGGTTGCAGTGTCGGCCTGGCCCACGTTTTTGGCGCCGAGCTGTTCCCATGGCGTTAGTTTGTGTTTTTTAAAACCATAGCGAAAATGCGTGGCCATACAGAGCCCAAATAAAGCTCCCGCGAGCAGTGCGAGAGAGGAATATACAAGCCAAGAGCCTGGTTGAGTGCGCCAGACCAATAAATACATAGTTGTGCCCCAGAAAACCCCAAAATAAATCCCAAAGGATAAAGTGTTGTGTAAAAAACTATTGTAATGGGGCGGGCGCGGCTGCAAGCCACAGCGGGTTGCCAATTTCCACAGTGGAGGAAGGGCCCTCGATTGAGTGATCCCGGTATTGTGTAGCTCCTCCAAAGCCAATTGGCTACGCGCGTCATAATTCATGTGATTTCCTTAGGGTTGCCCGTGGCGGCGTTAATCATCATGCAGAGGTAATCGTCGGCGAGGTTTGAGCCTAAAAACCGCAGTTGAACTCGTAGCGAGGGTGCCTAAGGCGCTGAATATGGGCGCTTTTTTGTCAAAATTTGGCGAAAGCAGTAGTCACCACTACGGTGAGTCAAATTTTGACAAAAAAGCGTGCAGATTCAAGCATTAGGCGGCCGTAGTAGAGTTCAACTGCGGTTTTTAGGTTGAGCATGCCGGGTGCATAAAACGCAGCCTCGATAAACGCTCCGGGCAATGCACCAATGCCGGAGCGTATTTATTTGGGCTGTGATTTAAAGATGCGGTGCGATTAAAGATGCGGTGCAATCGCAGGCATTAATTCATTAAAGGTGCGGCCATTGGCAGTTTCACCTATGGCGTGTAATTTCCACTCGCCGTTGTGGCGGTAAAGCTTCGCCATAATTTGCGCGTTGTAATTGCCCAGGCCCGATAAATTAAAGCGCGCCACTTCAGTATTGTTGGCGGCGTTAACTAAACGCACGGTGGCGTTGGCGATTTGCGAGAAATTCTGGCCAGTAAAGCTGTTAACGGTAAAAACCAGGCTTTTTACATTGGCGGGCACTTGGGTGAGGTTAACAATAATTTGTTCGTCATCGCCGTCCCCGGCGCCGGTACGGTTGTCGCCAGTGTGTTGAATGGAGCCGTCTTTGGAGCGCAGTTGGCGGAACCACACGGCGTCTACGGCGTTGTTTTGTTCATCAAATAAAATGCAGGAGGCATCCAGGTCGATATCCACTTCTTTGTTGCCGCCTAAAAAGCCAAAGAGGCCTTTTTTCTCTGGCTGTACCACGTCCCAGCCCAGGCCCATGATAATTTTAGTGAGGGCGACGCCCGCTTCTTTATCGAGGGAAATTTTTTGACCTTTTTGCAAATTAATGGACATAGGGTTGCTCCGTAAAATTAAGGGGTGTTGGGTAGGATATTAGGGTTTAAATAATTCGATAAATGATTTGCGGTTGCGCGAGCAGATATACACTTTGCCAGCGCCGCTAAAGCGCAGCACTATGCCTTCGCCGCTGGTAGCGCTGTTGACTAAGTTGCCCAGCATACCGCCTAAACCGCCGCCGCTACCGCTTCCGGTAGTGACGGAAATTTCATAATGTAAATTGGCATCCCAACACACCACGTGGGCGTTATCAATAATGACATCTTTGCCCGGTTCCACATTTAATTGAAACATGGAGCCGAAACCGGACACCGCCAATTGGCCCTGGCCGCTGGCTTCCATGAGAAAAAAGCCGCCGGATTGGCCGAAAAGGGCATTGCCGATATTTTGCGTGCGCACTTTTAATTCCACCC
>DAOQGS010000086.1:0-9826 GCA_035338675.1 Cellvibrionaceae bacterium | reverse complement strand
AATTGGTGCCGTGTATACCGCGCTGGGCGATGAAAATGGTATGCCCAGCGATGGCACCAGCCATGCCTACCAAGAACTCGCACGGGCCCTTAGCGGCTACAACGGCTCGCTGGATGAAGCGCTCACCGACGCCAATTTATTAAAAAGCGTGGCTAAAAATGCCGAGCAAGCCGTGCAAAAACGCTATCAAGACAAAGAATTACCTCTGCCTTCTCAAAGTGGCGACGAGGCAAAATTCGATGTTATTGTGGAGCGCCTACAAGCGCTTGCGCCCTTAATTAATCAGCTATTACCCCCAGTTAAAAATACCACTGCCGAAGACGCCCGCGCCGGTGCACGCGCCGTTGAAGTATTGGGTGTGAAAGCCGTCAACGAAAAAGAAAAAGATCCCGCCACCGACCGCGCATTCAAATTTTTCCGCGATAATGCGGCCGCCAATCAAGAATTATTGGCGGGCCTGGGCAGCGAACAAGCTGATATTAGCCAATTGACTGAGCATATGTTTTCCGATGAGGATGTAAAAAACCCCCAAGGCATCAAACATCTGGGCCAGGTGGACGCGAGTGCCGTGCCATTTAATTCCGTCGCCGGCAAACAACTGCATGTAGCCGATATGGACTTGGGCCAAAAACCCAACAATCTAAAAGATATAGAATTTGAATTGTATTTTGCAGGCGATGGCGCAGCGAGTGCAGGTAGCTTTACCGCTTGTGCTAAATACATTAAAAAGGCCAAGGCCGACGGCAGCCTGGGCAAGGGCAACTCGCGGGGTGAGTTAATTAAAGGATTTTGGAGCCAAATGGATAACCAAAACAAAACCCACAATTACAGCCTACTGTTAACATTTGAATTCCTGGGCGCAAAATACCAAGCCATTATGAAATCCGTCGGCAGCCGCACCATTGATGGCACCCTATATCAAGCCCTGCGGTTTGATAATAATGATGAATACCGCATTTGGTACAGCGCCAAAGGTTTAGAGGCACAAACTACATTACCTACTTCCAGCAGCGAGTGCCAAAGCCGTTTGCCATCTAGAGTGGGAATTTAGCAGCAACACATTTTATGTTGTGGCGGCAATACCCTTAAGGTGAGGAATAGGGGCGCAAATTTAGGGGAGGACTATCTGGGTAGTCTGGATGGAGCGCTGCGCTCCATCCAGGCTGCGAAAAATGGCAGCTAATCCTTAACCTAATGGCCATTAACCTAATGACATTGCCTTGATGAGGGCAGCAGCAAAAAACCTTCAGAACAGGGTAATGACGCCATCAACCCAGCCTGCACGTTTATAATTATTGCTCGATTTTTTTAACCAGCGCCAGAAACTCTTTACGCATTTTTATACGCACACTGCCGTTGGGCGCCATATCCTCTAACATATCGGTTTCCATCTGCTTTAAACAGGCAATTTGCGCGGCGGTGGCACTTTTGACACGCAATAGATTCTGCCCGCGTGTTATATGATTCGATATTAACTGCCGGTGCGCCTGGCATATTTGTTCAAAGCCTATATCAACCGTCTGCGCCAACTGTTTCACGTCATTAGAGCACTGCTCCAACTGCTTTTTTAGCCCGCGCATATTTTGCCCGCTGGATATTTTTTCAATAAAAGCATCGGTAATTTTGGCCATTTTTAACAGCGCCTCACAGGAATCATAATTTTCCGTGCTGCCCGGCAAAAACCGCAGAATGCCGCCAAAATTGTGGTAACGAAACTGCAGCTGGAAGCGCTCATCGTCCTTGGAGGCGTCATTGGGCATCATAGCGTTAATAATGGTTTTATCCTTTACAGACAGTGCCCCCGTGGCAGACATTTCGATATTGCGGCCTTTATGACTGATCAGCAAAAACGGGTCGCATTTTTGGTCACAAAAATATTGAAATACCAACAAAGCCAAGTCCTCAAGGGAGCCCACCGCGATCAGCTCACTAATAAAATCAAACTCTACGTTTTTGCTGGTATAGGCCTCTTTGGCTTCCGTTACTTCTTTTTTCAGCTTTTCAATACACTGCATAAGTGTTTCGCGCTCTTCGCCTATAGCCTCGGTGCCGTTCAAGGCTTCCAGCCCGGTGCGCATACGGCCAACGTTTTTTTCCTGCTCGCTAATGAGATCTTCCGTGGCGGTTAACCGGCGAGTTAATGCGCCGAACTCCTGCTCATAGTCAGACTTAGCGCCTTTGGCATGCTCTGACTTACGGTATTCATCCAAGCTATTTTCAAGTTCAAAAATAGTCAGCTTTTGGTTTCTCACCGTAGCTTTTAAGGCTTTGAGCTCTTCCTCATGTTTATTAATAATTTCTTCGGAAACATCATTAATAGTGGCTGAGCTGAGGCTCACCCCTTCTGGGTAAGCCAATTTTTTATTTTCCTTAGACCACTGGCGCAGCATTTGTACTTGGGAATAAAGCTTCATATTCTCTTTGCCGAGGGCATCTAATTGCGCCTGCACCTGGCTACTGAGCCCCGGACCAGAGCCATCAAGTACACCTTGCAGTGCGGCCACATCCGAGCCCGCATTAAAGATCGACTCCGATAAATTCGAATAATGCTCGAAACTTGCGTCCGCCGATTCCGCCAGCAACAGCAGTTTTTTCATCGCCACGCGCTCTTCGGTATTTTCAACGTTTTTAATCATGGCTAAAAGCTGTTTGTAGCGCTTTTTTCTAAACTCAACACCTATGGCACCTGATTTTAATTGCTCACAAAACTCTTCTATCTGGTTGAGCAACTCACTTTTTTCCTGCGCCGAGAGTTTGGAGCCGTCCAATGCCTCGTGCAGCGAGCGATCTGACACCCCTTCCACGTCAATCGTTTTGATTGCATCATCGCGAATAATTTTTAGCAGCTTCACCAAAGACTTATTAATAGCCAAGTGATATCGACGATGATCTGCGTTATTTTTTAGGCTTTTTTCTTCAATTTTTAAATAGGCGCTGCGCAGGGAGCAGGCGTGGCGGTCGAGTTCATCGTGGCGAAAATACACATTATCATTGAGGCGTTTGGTTCGATCAAACTGATCCACCAAAAATGCCAGGACGATATTTTTATCCTGCTCTTCACTGCTAATACTGTTGGCGTGTTTGGCCTCGGCTAAATCCTTCTGCTGCTGGCGCAATTTGGCTAGGCAGATCAATAACACCCCCAAGGTAGCCAAAAACAAAATGGCCCACACCCAGGGGTAACTCACGAATACTGCCATTAGCGATTGCATAAGCTTACAATGCACCCAGCTCTTGCCGGAGCTCAAACAGCATTAATTGGCGGGCCGCATCTGCCTGCCCATCAATACGAATTAATAAATACCCACCTGATTTTGATTTCATACGCACATTAATGTGCAGGGGCACAGCCTGTTCATGCAGTTTATAAAGCCCCGCGCGCAAGGCGCTTTGGTCATCTTCATGCACGCGATCATCCAGCTCCATATAGCGGTAGATGTTTTTCTCTAATGGGGAGGTTAAGCCTAAAAAGGCTAGCGCCTCATCGCTCCATTCCACCACACCCTTGGCAAAATCCCATGTCACCACACCGCCATGCTCCGCCACGGGGGCAGCAGTGGCTGGATTTTTGTCAGCTGCGGCATCTAAAGAGGAGATGATATTTTTAGTTAAAAACTGTATCGACAAATCCAAATAACATAAAAGCGCCAAATAATTATTGCGGCTATCACCAATTTCATTGCTGCCACAGGCGGTAAATATGCCCCACAGTTTGCCATTAATAACAATAGGAATACTGGTGGTTAATTCGTATTCGGCGTGTTCAAAATGGTCTGCAAAATGATTCTGCACATCCGCAGATAAACATTGGTTGGCTGGGTCATATTTGTCCATTAAAAGTGTTTCCCGACGTTTGCACACCTTAATTAAGCGGGCGGATTCAACGGCGCCTGCACCTTTCACCAGCCTAAACAACAACCCCATTTTTAATAATTGATCAAACAGTGGCGACAGGCTCATCACATCACTCAACCCAGTGCCCGCAATCGCCATGGACCACTCATACATATTGGTAATCAAGCTTTTTACATAGGGGGAGTTGGTAAAGCTGGGGTCTTCCAAACAGGGGGCTAAATCATCTGGCGCCGCCACTCCAAAAGCGGGCAGTGTTACTAGGCGGCAGTCAATTTTGGTTTGATGCTCCACATCATGGCCTGCGCGAATACGCTCGATGATGGTGATGCAATTATGGGCGATAAACATCAGGTTTAAATCAATCGCCATAGTAGATTTGTTGGATAAAATCTGCACCGGCATTACATCAAAGGCGACAATTTCTAGGGATTCATAGAGCATAGGGCTGATGTCATTTAAACGGGACTTAAACCCTTCCGCCAACAAGCCGGCCGCGGCAATAACAGCGGTGGCATCACAGTCGCGTTTGACAAATTCCGTGGCGGCGTTAAAGCCGCCCAAATAAGTAGTGTTTTGCGTAAAAAAAGACAGCTCTTCATCTAACAGCAAGTTATGCCGACTATGTTCCTCACAATAGGACTCATAGCGTTTGCGCAGATCGTATTGCGTTAAGTCACCGATAAAAGCAATACGCTTGTGCCCTTGGGCAATTAAGTGTTCAAAGGCCAGCTTAACGCCTTGGCGGTTATCGCTGCACACCATATGAATGGGCGCGGGGAAGTAGTCATAGGCAATTGACACACACGGAATACCGCGCGCACTTAATTGCGCGGCAAAATTGGGGCTGATTGCATTGCGCACAATAATAACAGCCCCCACATTGGCCAGCCAAAAATTGCTGTGGTACTCACCAAAACTATGGGTGGCAATTACGTCCAAGGCATAATTTTTTAACTTACACAGCAAGCGCACGTGGTTAATAATCTCGCCGTAGAAAAAACCTTCATGGTAGGGCGTAAACAAAACCAGCCGAAATTTGCTGTGATCATCGTTAGACATAAAGCAGCACTTACCCTTAGGATTCAACCATTCCAGTAGCCAATACCATGGGCACTTAGCCATGGGTATTAGCAGCCGTTATAAAATAGATGCGTAAAAAGTGCAGGATGCGGCTTGTGCTCTCCGCTTAACAGGTGGGATCTATGAGTTTTACCGCCACACGCGGTAACAATACTGACCGAAATAAAAATATAAAAAGTGCGGATAGTGGCATGAGTGATAATGCCGTAAGTATCCGAGCCTGCCGGTCATCTGTACTGCTCAGAATCCTTCGCACCCCCTAATCCTCTGGCGCTTATAATAAAAGCTCATTGCAGGCCTGCAGGGCCAACAGATTCACTATTAAAATGACGCCAAACGCATCACACTATTCGCGTCTTCTTATAATAGCTCACTTGAGTTATTCTGCAGGCCGCGCTTGATCATGCACCCCCGGTCAAATACAGAGGGCTCTGGCAAGGCGGTATTTCAACCTAAAAACCGCAGTTAAACCCTGCTGCGGTTTTAGGTTCAATAGGCTAATCCCTGCGGGTTATTTTCTTGATACCCGTTACCAGCAATATAGTTGCTCCTATAGTCCAAAACCCTATGGCAATCCAAAAACGCTCAGGCTGCGCTGCGCGCTGGATAATTTCCTGGCTGTATTTGCTTAATTTAGTAATTTCCCCTGCCATTAATCCCTGCCCCACCTGCATAAAACAATAAGCAGCTAAAGCTAAACATAATAACCCTAACCATCGACCTAATAATGATTGCATGTATATTCTCGTTTTTATTTGAACAAGCGATTATTAGCCGCCGATTTAAATACATTAGCATCCCATGCAGCAATGCAATTGACACAGCATAACACCTTTTATTGAGAGCGCTCTGATAACGCCTGCATACGTAAACACTTTGCAAACGCACCCACTGCAGAATATTCCCACTTTTTAAAGGAGGACGTTAATAAATAATTTCCGATTTATTTTTTTGCAAAATACCCGGCTCCACGCAGACATAACCTTCCTTAAAGGGCAGCGCTTGCCGGGCGGATTGAATATAGCGCTCAATACCCATCTGCTCCTCCCGGCAAAATTCCCCCACCGCCTCATGAAACCCCGCATGGGCTAAGAGGTGTTTGGAACAGGTCAATACCGGCGTAAAGCCGCGGGCAATTTTGTGCTCACCCTGGGCGCCGGGATCAAAGCGTTTAAGGCCGAGTTTAATCGCCAATTCAATGCCCTGGTAATAACAGGCCTCAAAATGCAGGCCGTCGTGTTCCTCGCTGCAGCCCCAATAGCGCCCATAAAGTGTTTCGCCATCGCTAAAATATAATGCCGCCGCAATTAATTGGCCGCTGCGGCTAACGTCCACACGGTGGATTTGGCCGGGCAAAATGGCCTGTAAACCGGTAAAAAAATCCTGCGTTAAATAACCTGGGCGGCCGCTGCGTTTGGCGTAGGTGTTTTGATACAAACCATAAAATGCCTGCCAATCCTCGCCCGTTAATTCTGTGCCGGATTTAACCGCGATGGTTAAATTCAACGCCTGCACCTTTTGCCGCTCTTTCACCATCATTTTGCGTTTGCGGCTGTTGCACTGGGCTAAAAAGTCCTGCCAATCCCTAAAGCCATTGTTAAACCAGTGATATTGGCAGCCCCAGCGGGTGTGCCAAGCGGCAGGTAAGCGCGGCAGGCTGGCGTTATCGGGAAATAAACTGTGCAGGCTGTGCGCCCCCTGTTTTAGCAACTCCTGCCAGGCTTCATTAAGCGCTTGCATAACGGCCGCCCCATCGGCGCCTGGAGCTATGGCTAGGCGCGGGCCAGTGGCGGGGGTGAAGGGCATGGCGTTGATCCATTTGGGGTAATACTCCAAGCCGTGGCGGCCGTAAGCATCGGCCCAGCTCCAATCGAACACATATTCACCGTAGGAATGGGTTTTGATAAACCCGGGCATGGCGGCCACCAGCCTGTCTTCTTGCCAGATCAGAATATGCCGGGGTGTCCAACCGCTACGGCCACCCACGCACTTGCTGTCCTCTAACAGGGCCATAAAATCGTGTTGGATAAACGGGTAGTCAGTGGCCCAGAGCTGCTGCCAAAGGCTCGCCTCAACCTCTGTAATACTGTTAATTAAACCCGTGCGCATAAATACCTCATCTTGTACGCCCGGCACCTTACCGCGCAATGTGCGAGGAGTACAGGCTGTATTGGCAAGACCTATGCCCCTTTGCGCAGGGAAAAGCAGCACACCAAAATTGCTAGGCGTATTGGCAGGATGTACGCTCGACTGCGCGCCCGCAAGGGATGCCCTTCTGGCCCAATAGGAAATCAGCCCCGTAACCACATTGCTATTAACCCAGCACCATTTGGTGGCGGTTTAAAAAAACGCGGTAAGGTTGTTATATCGGTGCTAGCGCCGCCGCGAGCGGCGCCAGAAAAAATTCTGCACCTTTTCGCTAGTTTTAGCCCAGCGAAGGTGAAACAAATCAAGACAATCTATTTTGCCGCCAGGGCAATAAAGGGCAGCAGGTTATCCAATGAGTTTATAGCCCAAGCCATAAACGGTATGAATGTAATTCGAACCCGCGTCGATATTAATTTTTTTGCGCAGATTTTTCACATGGAAATCAATGGTGCGCTCGTAGGATTCGGTGTATTTACCACGGCTTGAAAGCAACAGCTCCTCACGGCTAAATACTTTGGCGGGCTGCTCCAACATCTGTAGCAGCAATTTAAATTCAATCTGCGTCAGTTGCACTTTTACGCCACTCACCCATACACCGTGCTGCGCCTGATCGATGGTAATTTTGTCAAAACTTAGCGTAGTAGGTGCAGCCGCTGGTTTTATTCGCCGCAAAATAGCCCGCACTCGCGCCATTAATTCTTGCGGATTAAATGGCTTACACACATAGTCGTCGGCGCCACTGGCAAAGCCGATGAGCCGGTCAACATCTTGCACCCGCGCCGTTAACAGAATAATCGGCACATCCGATACAGCACGCAATCGCTCACAGACACTCAAACCATTCATACCTGGCAACATAACATCTAAAATCACCAGGGCCGGTTGCCGTTGTTTAAAAATAGCCAAAGCGTCGACGCCATTATCGACCAATATGGGCTCGTAGCCCTCAAGGGTTAAATATTTACCGATTAATTCGGCGATTTTAATTTCGTCCTCCACCACTAATATTATCTGGCTCATACAGCTTCAACTCGCGTGCGTGGCAATATTATTCTCACCCCTAAGCCACCCTGCTCGGTTAAAAATGCCTCGATACTACCGGCGTGGGCCAGTATGATGGTTTTGCAAATGGCCAATCCCAGCCCCGCCCCGCCGCCAGCGCGGGTGCGTGCTGCGTCCACCCGATAAAGGCGGTCAAATAATTTCGCCAATACTTCCGCCGGCACACCCGGCCCTGAATCCTCTAAAATTAGATGCACTGCGCTGGCGTGCACGTGCAAATTTAAACTCACTACGCCAGGTGCGTGGGTATACCGCAGGCAATTCTCCAGCAGATTGCGCAAAACTTGCCCCAGCCGATCCCGGTCAGCATTAACCCAAACAACTTCCCCAGCGCAGTGGATATGCAGCTCAAGGCCGAGGGTTTCAAATCGCTCCGCATAACGGCTCGCCTGTTGTTGGATTAATTCACCCAACTCTATGGGCTCACAGGATAAGTGAAATTCACCATCGTCCAATACGGATAGTGCATGCAAATCGTCAACCAGGCGTTTTAAATGTACGACTTCTTCCTGCAAGGATTTAATGGTGTTGGAATCAGCTTTAGTAACATTGTCTAAAATTGCGGTTACCTCTCCATATAAAATGGTAATCGGCGTACGCAATTCGTGGGAAATATCCATTAACCACTGTTTCTGGCGCTGATTAAAATATTTAATCTCACCAGCTATCACATTTATGTGCTGTGCCAAGGCCTGTAGCTCATCGCCAGTATGCACCTGTATATTGACGCTAAAATCCCGACTGGCTAATTTTTGGGTTTCGCTAGCGATTGTCATTAATGGGCCGGTGATCTGCCGAGATAAGAAATATCCTAATAAAAGCGCCAACGCAGCTGCACATGCAATCGCCCACAGCGCCATACGCAATTGGTGTTTGAAAAAATAATGCGCATAGGGCAATGAATCGACATTTATTTTACCCACCCGCAGCCAGCCGATTATTTCACCTTGGAGTTTAATTGGTGTTTGATAATACTCTGCGGCTGCTTTAGGCGCTGCAATCAGAACCTGCTGGTCTTTATCCAACAGCGCCAGGCGCTGCAAAAAAGTGGGAAAGGGAGGCTCACAAGCTGGCAGGTTAGATGCCGGTGCAAAACTCGGCGTTTGCGGCTGGTTTTTATCGCCCGAAGCTGAGCTAATTGGTTTGCTGGACGGTGCTGGCGAAAGTGAAAAAAATACCTTAAAAAAAGTTCCGTCCACTAAACCGCGCCAATGATCAGGATCTTTTAACAAGGCATTAAATCCACCCTCAGTCTGATAGTGCTGGCTTAACATGGGCGCCAATTCCTCCATAACGGTTTCGTCAATGCCATTCATGGCGTCACTCACCAAAGATTGGTTTGACAAATAACTAAAGGTTAAAAAGACCGTTGCCAGTACCGCAATAATCAATACATGGGTCAGCAATAATTTGTGTGCAAGCTTTAGTGCCATGGGGTACCGCCAAAATTGTTTTTGATTTCCTATAGTGTAATCAATATGGCAAAGCCCCATAGTGGAAGCAAGCGGGCCACCAAATCTCTACTCAATCACAGCTGGTGGCAGGCCCATTTTGTCCACACCAGTTCCTCACAAAAAACTCACAATCAGACTTTAGAATCCACTCGAAGGCTAAACTCCTCAGATATATCGCATTAAATTACTGCAATGCTGGTGTGGCTCTAGTTTAAACATCTGTATTT
>DAOQGS010000085.1:0-9829 GCA_035338675.1 Cellvibrionaceae bacterium | reverse complement strand
TTGCTAAGCCTTCGGCTATGGCGGTTTTACCTACACCGCTTTCTCCCACCAAGAGTGGATTGTTTTTGCGGCGACGGGATAGTATTTGCACCACGCGCTCAACTTCGTAATCGCGGCCCACTAGGGGGTCAATGCGGCCTTGGGAAGCCAATTCGTTTAAATTAGTGGCAAAACTATCCAACGGATTTGTGCCCAAAGAATCTGGGCCAACAGACGATTCATCTTCGTGGTGTTCTTGCTGATGATTATTCTCAGGGTGAGAATTACCCGATGAACCAGATACTTTAGTAATGCCGTGGGTAATAAAATTGACTATATCAATGCGCGCAATACTTTGTTGCTTCAAGTAATAAACAGCTTGGCTCTCCTGCTCGCTGAAAATGGCCACTAACACATTGGCGCCGGTTACTTCGCTCTTGCCGGAGGATTGCACATGGAATACGGCGCGCTGCAGCACACGCTGAAAACCTAAGGTAGGTTGAGTTTCGCGCTCGCTATCAGACTCAGGTATCAAAGGTGTCGTGGAATCGACAAATTCGATCAGATCCTGACGGAGTGCGCTGAGGTTAGCCCCACAAGCCCGCAGAACATTCGCTGCGGATTCATTGTCAACTAACGCCAATAACAAGTGCTCAACCGTCATGAATTCATGACGCTTGGAACGTGCACCTTTAAACGCAGTATTTAAGGTAACTTCAAGTTCTTTACTCAACATCGCAACACCTAACCTTTTATAAATCTAGGGATCCTCATCCTCCACTGCTTCAATTTCACACAGCAGAGGATGTTCATGATCTCGAGCACACTGATTGACCTGAGCCGCCTTAGTCTCGGCAACATCTCGAGAATAGATGCCGCAGACAGCCTTTCCTTGTGTGTGTACCGCCAGCATGACGCTAGTAGCCTTTTCACGATCCATACCAAAAAACACTTCCAGCACCTCAACGACAAATTCCATTGGTGTGTAATCGTCGTTAAGCATAATTACCTTATACAGCGGTGGCCTTTTGAGCTTGGGCTTTTGACTTTCCACTGCTAGGCCAGCATCGTCATCCAACGGTAGGTTTGAACGATGGCTTCCAACTAATGGTAGTTGAAGAATTTCGAGATTACCCATGAGAACCCGTGTATATCAGCTAAGCAAACGAGTTCTGATTCTATCGCACTAGCAGCAAAACATCCGCAAAAATGTGCATAAAACAGTCAGAACTGTGTCACTTCAAGGCCTATTTGATGATAAAACGATCACTTTATGCACCATTTGAAAGGGATTTCTCATGTTTAAGACCAGGTCGCTATACATAGAACACCCGCCCAGCTTTATGTTGCAAAAAAATTTGAATAAAAAGAGCGTTTTCAAAGCAAAACAATTGGGGCCTGGGGCATAAAAACAAGTGCCGTGCTGCCATTTATACGAGGCAGCCTCTAATAAGGCCTTACCAGTGCAGATTAGATTGCTTGGTGGAGGAAACCTTTGCATTAGGATATTCGAACAGGCAGGCCGCAACCGAACTATGGGAAGGAACTTGTGCGCTTTCGACATATTCCCAAATTTAGACTTAATCAGATGAATGCCCAGACGCACTCATACTCAATACACCGGCGGAAACTCTAGCGCCCAAAACACGCTTGCCAAGGTACACCTCTTGGCAACAACGCTTTATATCCAAATCCACTCTTAGACCAAAAAAGGGAGAATGTGCCGATTTTAGTAACTTTTTTGCAGCCACCTAGGCTTGCCCATAGGCTCAGCTGGCTCTGATTACATCTGAATTCAAAGGAGCAGCCTGCACGGGCCTTGGCGTAGATGGGGGCGCACCAAAGAAAACCTAGAGCACACAAACAATTAAGGGGGTTAAAATCTGCGCGAGAAGTACACATTTAAACAGTATTTTCTGCGCTCTTTTGATGTCACGCTCAATCGGCTTCAGGCTAAAAATCACACGCCATCTCGCTACGACGCGCTGAGAGCCCCTTTTTAATCGCGGGATCGCCGCTTCAAGCGAATTTCCAACGCATATAGGCAGGGCGATTTGGGGAACCGCTGGCCTATTAGTATGTTCAGAAATACGCCACGTCATCCCTAAAACCCCACTACAAGCTCCTTCCACAACAAAATACAAAATCCCGTTTTAGAGGCTTTGAAAAAAGAATTTCTTTGCTGAGAGGATTTATTTTAAATGCGAAGCACAATAAAAAAGGCCAGCTCGATAAGATTCGAGCTGGCCTTTGTTTACCGCTAACCTATCAAGCCGACAATTTGGCTTTTAAATTTGCATCCAAGGCATCTAAAAAGCCTTCAGTGGTGAGGTACTGATCTTTGGTAACCGCATCGCCATAAATACATACGGCCAAGTCTTTGGTCATTTTGCCGGACTCTACAGTCTCCACGCAGACTTCTTCCAGCGCGCGGCAAAAACGGGTAAGTTCGGCGTTATCGTCTAGTTTGGCACGGTGAGCAAGGCCACGGGTCCAGGCAAAGATTGATGCAATCGGGTTGGTGGAGGTAGGTTTGCCCTGCTGGTGCTGGCGGTAGTGGCGGGTTACGGTGCCGTGGGCCGCTTCAGCTTCCATGGTTTTGCCATCGGGGGTTACCAGCACAGAGGTCATCAAACCTAAGGAGCCAAAGCCCTGGGCAACTGTATCCGACTGCACGTCGCCGTCGTAATTTTTACAGGCCCACACAAATGCGCCGTTCCATTTCAAACAAGCGGCCACCATGTCGTCAATTAAACGGTGCTCATAAGTGATGCCGGCGGCTTTGAAAGAATAGAGGAATTCTTGCTCGTATACTTCGGCAAAAATATCTTTAAAACGGCCATCGTATTTCTTCAAAATGGTGTTTTTAGTGGAGAGGTATAAAGGCCATTTTTTGGTAAGAGCCATGTTAAAACATGAGCGCGCAAAACCGCGAATCGATTCGTCGGTGTTGTACATCGCAAGCGCGATGCCGTCACCTTTGAAGTTATAGACTTCATGGGAAATGGTGTTGCCGTCTTCGCCTTGGAAGGTAATTGTTAATTTACCCTTGCCCTTGGTGACAAAATCGGTCGCGCGGTACTGATCGCCAAAGGCGTGGCGGCCAATACAAATAGGTTGTGTCCAGCCGGGTACTAAACGGGGTACGTTGCTACAAATAATCGGCTCGCGAAATACAGTACCATCGAGAATATTGCGGATGGTGCCGTTAGGGGATTTCCACATTTGTTTGAGCTTAAATTCTTCAACCCGCGCTTCGTCGGGAGTGATGGTGGCGCACTTAATACCTACGTTGTACTTCTTGATGGCTTCAGCGGCATCAATGGTAATTTGGTCGTCAGTGGCGTCGCGACTTTCCATGCCCAGGTCGTAATATTTGATGTCTAAATCGAGGTAGGGCAGAATCAGTTTGTTTTTGATGAAGCTCCAGATGATGCGTGTCATCTCATCGCCATCTAACTCGACTACCGGATTGGCTACTTTGATTTTATTCATGAGTCTTCCTATTTTTAACGGCTAACAGCCTGTGCTTGTGGAACGGTAAAAAAACCCGGCGAGTATAGCATTGAGCCCTGAGCTGAAATAACCCCTGACCCCATGGCTACATTAATTCTATTTAACAAGCCCTTCGCTGTGCTCTCACAATTTAGCCAAGATGGTGATAAAACAACCTTGGCGCAATTTATCCCCGTGCCCGGCGTGTACCCGGCCGGGCGTTTGGATTTTGATTCTGAAGGGCTTTTATTATTGACCGATAACGGGCAATTACAACACCAGATTGCCCATCCCTCCCAAAAGTGGTGCAAGACCTATTGGGTTCAAGTGGAGGGCATCATCTGCGCCGCTGCCTTGGAGCAGTTGCGCCAAGGGGTCGTGTTAAACGACGGTAAAACACTGCCCGCGGAAGCATGGGCCATGCCAGAGCCCGCCATCTGGCCACGCAACCCGCCCATTCGCGAGCGCAAATCCATACCGACCTCCTGGCTATGCTTGCGTATTAAAGAAGGACGTAATCGCCAGGTGCGCCGTATGACCGCTGCAGTCGGCTACCCGACTCTGCGCTTAATTCGCACCCAAATTGGCGACTACGAATTGGGCGCCCTCACGCCTGGTGCTTATACGGAACTACACCTAGACGATGGAGCGGCCGTCAAACCTACACGCCGTCGCCCTCAAAAAGCGCGTACCCCCTCTATTCACCAACACCGGAAATAATCGCTATGCAATGGACTCCCCATGTCACAGTCGCCACCGTGGTCGAACAAAACGGTAAATTTTTGTTAGTACACGAACAATCCGATGGTCGGGCTGTGTATAACCAACCCGCTGGCCACTGGGATGAACATGAAACCTTATTCGAAGCTGCGCGCCGAGAAACACTAGAAGAAACCGGTTGGGTGGTCGAACTTTCTTATTTATTGGGAATTAGCCATTACATTTCCCCCATCAATGGCTTTACCTATCTACGCATTACCTTTGTTGCCACGCCGCTTGAGCAAATTGCAGAGGCTAAATTAGATGCGGACATTATTGAGGCAGTTTGGTTGAGCTTGGATGAAATTCAAACCCGCCAAACCCATCTGCGCAGCCCTTTAGTATTGAATGATATCAATCGTTATTTGCGCGGCGAGCAGTTTCCTCTGTCGCTGATCCAACACATTAGTTAAGGATATTCTGATCATGTAGCGGGGATAGTGGGCGACTATCACAGGCCCGGCGCCCCGATGGCTGCCATAACACCAATTAACACAACATCACTAAAATACCGCTGCAGTAAGTACTTGCATTGCATGCACACCAGCAATACTGCCTATCGAATTAATCAATTGACGTAGCCGGTTAAATTTAGCCGCCGATACGCAGGTTAATAGTTCACAGCACTTTTTACACATCTGCACTTAAACTTCCTAACGCTCTATTAAATCCCGCGATTAATAACAATCTGCCCGGGTTAGAGTTTTGAATTAATTAGTTAAGCACTATATGATAGCCGCCTTGCTGCCCTGCAGTATGCCGCTGTTTATCTGCCACCCCTCTATTGATCAATAAATACGCCAGATCTGGATTGCACCCGATCGCGCGCAAGAGTTGGAGTTTAAAATGACAAAAAAAACCAGCCTTATACTCGCAGGCTTAGGTGTTATCGGCCTAATTGCCTGGTGGGCCAGCCAAAAACCCGATCCTGTAGATACCCCTAAAGCTGAAGGCAAAACCCCAGCTGATTTCCCACAAACCGCATCCAGTTGGTATGACGCCATGGATGACGGCGTCTCCCTCACTGATGAAGAGCGCAAGGGGCGCAATACTTGGCTAATTTGGACCGGTGGCAACCAAGAATTCTGGAACCACATGGCCACCCACAGTTTTGGCACGGTTGATTTGTTGAAAATACTCGATTCGCGCAAGCGTTCCGAGCGCTTTGACTGGTACGGAGTGATCAACGACCCTGACATGCAACAGGCCAATAAGCCCGATGCCTACGGGCTTTGGTTGGATACTCCCAAGGGCGATCTTCCCAAAGATGTAGACCCCAAAGTCTACGGCTTGCCCTCCGGCATCGTTGGCCTGCGCCTCTATCCCAACCCTGCGTTTGACGAAAAAGCCAAAGCGGCCTGGAATGCCGAGCGCTACTACAGCGATCAAGATTATTACTACAACCCCAAATTAGTCCGCCCCTATATGGTGGGCATGAGCTGCGGATTTTGCCACGTTTCATTCCACCCCAATCATCCACCGGAAAATCCAGCCGAGCCTAAATGGGCCAATCTCTCCAATAATATCGGCGCGCAGTACATGTGGATTAGCCGCGTCTTTGGCTACGATTTAAAACCCGATAATTTCATCTGGCAAATTTTTAATACCATGCAACCCGGCGCCATTGATACTTCATTTATTGCTACCGATAACATTAACAACCCACGCACCATGAATGCTATTTATAACGTGGGCGCCCGCTTGGGCGTAGGGCAAGTAGAAAAACAAGGCCCGCAAAATATGCATTTTGAAGGGCAAAAAAGTGAGATGCCGGTGCCCCATATCTTAAAAGATGGCGCCGACTCGGTCGGTATTCTCGGAGCGCTCAGCCGTGTTTATGTCAATATCGGCCAATTCCATCAACAGTGGTTTGAAAATCACAACCCCATATTAGGTGGCAAACCACAGACCCCTTTCCCGGTTGAAAAAGCGCAAAAAAATTCCGTTTATTGGCAATCCACAGCAGAACGCGTAGGCCCACTGGCGGCGTTTTTCTTAAAAGCGGCAGGCCCCATGCCGCTGGCAGCAACGGCTGAGGGTAAAGCCTTATTAACCGAAGACGAAGACACATTAAAACAGGGCAAATTAGTTTTTGCCGACAACTGCGCCAGCTGCCACTCAAGCAAACAACCCAAAGCCGCCAAAGGCTCCGATGAATACAAAACCCAAATGCGTGAATTGGTTTTAGAGGACGATTTTTTAGAGAATAATTATTTGTCTACTGACGAGCGTATTCCCGTCACCGAATTAAAAACCAATGCCTGTAGTGCACTTGCTACTAACGCTATTAAAGGCCATGTGTGGGATAATTTTTCCTCGGATACCTATAAAAACCTACCGGCTGTAGGCCCCATAGAAGTCCAGCATCCGCTTACCGGTGCCACCTTTAAATACACACCGCCCGGCGGTGGGCCAGGTTACACACGGGTGGCAAGCCTAGTGGCCACTTGGGCAAGCGCGCCGTTTTTACACAATAATTCCGTGGGCACCTATAACCAAGATCCATCCGTGCAAGGCCGCGTAAAAGCCTTTGATGACGCCATTGATAAGCTACTCAACCCCGAAAAACGTCTCGGTTTAGCCTCGGTTTACCGTACTACAGAAGAAAGCTGGCTGCGTGTCTCCCCTAGTTTTATTCCGAAGTTCTTACAGCCTTTATTGGGTGAATTAAAAGATGACGACGGCAATATAGCTATAGGCCCCATTCCCAAAGGCACGCCAGTTAACCTTTTGGTGAATATAGATATGACACTGGATGATGTTGAGAAAATTAAAAACAATCTAAAAGTGTTATTAAAAGTTAAAAAGACCTTAAAAGAAATTCACAAAAACAACCTAACCGGCGATGCTGCGGCCGAAGCCTTAAAGCCTTTGGTGGATGATTTAATCTCAATTAGCAAATGCCCTGACTATGTGACAGATCGCGGCCACTACTATGGCTCGGATCTATCCGCAGCGGATAAACACGCGCTGATTGAATACATCAAATACTTTTAACACTGGCACACAAGGATGTGCTGTTTCCCTCTAACGGCTATTAACCATCTTTGCAGCTTGTTGAAATACCTAGGCGGCGAGGCTCTGGCAAGGCAAATTTGGCGAAAAGACTGGAGTTTACACACAGTAATTGGGATTTTTTGCTAAATTTAACGCCGCCCACGCTCGCAAGGTAATATTTAGCAAACTGTTAGGTTTGGGCTGCCATATTTCGCCAAGCCCCGCCCTATTGCTGGACATTCTCAACACACTCAAGGGCCATTTTGATAAAAATGCCTAAAAAAGAGTTTGGCCTCGCAGGCTGATTAAGTGGGGCCGCATAAGGATTATTGCCACGGAATAAAATCTGGGAATGGTTGAATCCATATTTAGCCCCCGAATTATTACTAGAGAACCTATAACCAGGTTCTAAAGATAAGATATTTTGTACACCGAGCTGTATTTTTTAGCATTGGCCCACAAGCTTTATGCCAGCTGATAAAGGAATCTCTGATTAATGGGTGTTTTCGAAACCGTCGCAGGCCAGAGCCTGCGACGGTTTCGAAGTAACTTGCTGGTGTATTTCTGAAAACCCCTTTTGATCAGAGGTGCCCTTAAATTAAAAACAGCCGTATCTAATCAACATCTGGTTGTATTTATCCCTATATATACCGCAAACACAGCTTAATTTTCGGAGAATCTATATGCCCCATGCCCACGCAGAATTTGATTACATTGTTGTAGGCTCAGGTGCAGGCGGCGGCCCCCTTGCAGCGAACCTAGCCAAGGCAGGTAAAAAAGTACTGCTACTGGAGGCTGGCGGTGACGATGAACCCTATAATTATCAGGTGCCGGTTTTTCACCCTAACGCTTCAGAAGATGAAAGCCTAAGGTGGGATTTTTTTGTACGCCATTACGCAGACGACGCACAACAGCAGCGCGACAGCAAAATGACGGCAGAAAAAAACGGCGTGCTGTACCCGCGCTCGGGCACCTTAGGTGGATGTACGGCCCACAACGCCATGATTACCGTATACCCTCACAATAGCGATTGGGACTACATTGCCTCGATCACTGGTGATCAATCCTGGCGTAGCGATAATATGCGCAATTATTTTCAGCGCTTTGAAAATAATCGCGCCCACCCATTTAAACGCCTGTGGGCCATGCTGGGGATCAATCCTGCTCGTTTCGGTTTTAATGGTTGGTTACATTCCAGTATGCCCAATCCGGGCACCGATATTTTAAAAGATAAACAGTTGCTTGAATTGCTAAAAGATTCTGCCGTGTCAGCACTTAAAGCCATTGGGCGCCCAGTTGAATCTATCGGCCGCGGTTTAAAAGGCCTGCTAGATCCCAATGACTGGCGTTTGGTGAAACAAAGTGCTGAAGGCCTGCGTTATACACCCCTGGCAACCAAAAATGGTAAGCGCATGGGCACCCGCGACTACATTCGCGCGGTCGCAAAAGAATATCCCGATCATTTAGTGGTGCGCACTCACGCATTGGTAAGCCGTGTGTTATTGGATGAAAATAACACGGCGATCGGCGTCGAATATCAAATTGGCAAACATTTATATGGCGCTGACCCGCGTGCGAACGGGCAAGCACCGGAAGGATATGAACAGGAATTTGCTAAGCGCGAAGTGATTCTTTCCGGCGGTGCATTTAATACTCCGCAATTGTTAATGTTATCCGGCATAGGCCCAGAGGAAGAATTAGCCCGCCATAAAATACCCCTGCGGGTAAATTTACCCGGCGTCGGGCGCAACCTACAAGATCGTTACGAAGTGGGTATTGTCAGCGAAATGAATCAACCCTTTTCCCTGCTAGAGGGCTCCACCTTTCGCGCCCCCGAGCAGGGCGAAACACCCGACCCACAGTTTAAAGATTGGTTGGAAGGCAAAGGGGTTTACACCACAAATGGCGCCGTATTAGCTGCCATATTACGCTCAAGCCCAGAGCGCGCCGAACCGGATTTATTTGTATTTGCCCTGGCAGGTAATTTCTACGGGTATTTCCCCGGTTATTCTAAAATCATTACCGAAGGCCATAAATATTTTACCTGGGCCATTTTAAAAGCTCACACCAACAACACCGGTGGGGTAGTGAAATTGCGCAGCAATAATCCACGGGATGTACCGGATATTAATTTTCATTATTTTGATGAAGGCACTGATACCGCAGGAGAGGATTTGGAGTCAGTTATCAATGGCGTGGAATTTGTGCGCAAAATGACTGCAGGCGCCAGCGATGTGATTAAACAAGAAATCATTCCAGGACATGAGGTCTCCAGCCGCGAGGCCATCGGCCAATGGATTAAAGACAATGCCTGGGGCCACCACGCCTCTTGCACCTGTAAAATTGGCGCTGACGACGACCCAATGGCGGTTTTAGACAGTCAATTTAGGGTGCGCGGTGTAAAAAATCTACGTGTCGTGGATGCTTCTGTATTCCCAAAAATACCCGGCTTTTTTATCGTTTCATGTGTTTACATGATCAGTGAAAAAGCTGCGGATGTCATTTTGGCCAACGAGAAAGCATAAATATCCGCAGCCGAACCAGCCATGGAGCGGCCACATTTCATCCGCGCGGTTTGTGCTGAGGGACTCCTGTCTGC
>DAOQGS010000084.1:0-9908 GCA_035338675.1 Cellvibrionaceae bacterium | reverse complement strand
AAATACAGTCTTTTGCGCCAGGTGTTGAGCTAACAGATTCTCAACAAACAAACCGCCGGAAATAATCGCCAGGGTTAACACCAGCTCCCCCGCCCACAGCAACTCAAACAACAGCGCCTCCATGGTTTGCAGCGGTGGCAACAGGCGCAGCCAGCCGCCCGGATGTTTGCTGCGCAGTTTCTGGTTCTGATAGGCCAGCAGCAGGGCCTGTACTAGGGCGGCAAGCATCAGGCTGTAGGCCAGCAGCGATAGCAAAACATGGGTTAATAAACCCGGCCCCAAGGCGATGGGAGTGGCCGAGCTATTGGAGACTAAAAGGCTGACCAGGCTTGCGGTCAGGCTCATGGGCAGGGTAAATAGCAGCAAGCTGTGCAATGGGCGCTTAAGGCTGCTGAGAAAAATCAATAAATTGGCCGCCCAAAAAAATAGCGGTGCAACTTTAAAAAAGCCGAATTGATAGCCGGTGGCGACATGAATCTGTTCGAAAATAGCCCAGGCATTTAGGCTCAGGGCCAAACAGATAAACCCGCTAATCAGGCCTGAGGATAGCGGTTGGCGCTGGGTTAACCTGCGCATTAACAGTATCCACGCGCCGCTGTAGCACAGAATCGAAAGACTGGTGGGTATCATGACGTGGCCGCGCGGATAGGGGTGGGTGAAAAGCCGTAAAGGGTAGTGCGCCCAGAGCCCCTTTGGCAAGGTTTGCTGGCGCGCCCAACAGTCGGCGGTTTGTGCGTCGAGAGTGGTTTTCTTAACCTAAGCCCGTATAATCGCCGCCTTTCTTTTTTCTTCTATTAGTGAAGCTACTATGTTTGAGAGTTTGTCCGACCGGTTGACGCGATCCCTGCGCAAAATAACCGGCAAAGCCCGCCTCACCCACGACAACATCCAAGATACCCTGCGGGAGGTACGCAAGGCACTTTTGGAAGCCGACGTGGCCCTGTCCGTGGTGAAGGACTTCATTAATGAAGTGCGCAAGCGGGCGATCGGCCAAGAAGTTTCGCGCGCCTTAAATCCCGGCCAGCAGTTTCTGAAAATCGTTGAGCAAGAGCTTACCCAAATGATGGGGGAGGCCAATGAAAAACTGAATCTGGCCATGCAACCACCTGCGGTGGTGTTAATGGCGGGTTTGCAAGGGGCGGGTAAAACCACTTCGGTAGCTAAACTTGCGCGGTTCTTAAAAGATAAAGAGAAGAAAAAAGTCCTCGTGGTGAGTGCCGACGTGTACCGCCCGGCGGCCATCAAACAGTTAGAAACTCTAGCCGCTGAAGTATCCGCCGAGTTTTTCCCCTCCAGCAGCGACCAAAACCCCATCGATATCGCCCGCAATGCCATAGCCCATGGCCGCAAGATCTTTGCTGACGTGGTTATTGTGGATACCGCCGGACGCCTGCATATAGATGAAGCCCTTATGGATGAGATTAAGGCGCTGCACGCGGCGATTAACCCCATTGAGACACTGTTCGTGGTGGATGCCATGATCGGCCAAGATGCGGTGAATACCGCCAAGGCCTTTAATGATGCGCTGCCATTGACGGGGGTGGTGCTCACTAAAGCCGATGGCGACGCCCGTGGCGGCGCGGCGCTTTCCGTGCGCCACATTACCGGCAAGCCGATTAAATTCCTCGGTGTGGGTGAAAAGGTGGATGCCCTTGAGCCTTTCTACCCCGACCGCTTGGCCTCGCGCATTCTCGGTATGGGTGATGTGTTGTCGCTGATTGAAGATGTGGAGCAAAAGCTGGATAAGGCCAAGGCTGAAAAGCTGATCCAGAAGGTTAAGAAGGGTAAAAGTTTTGACCTGGAAGACCTGCGCGACCAGCTGCAGCAGATGCAAAACCTGGGCGGTATGGGCGCTATTCTCGGCAAGCTGCCGGGCATGGGCGATATCACCGCTGCGGCTGAAAAAGCTGATGTGGGTAAACAGTTTAAGCAGATGGAGGCCATTATCAGCTCTATGACCCCCGGCGAACGGCGCGACCCGGAGCTGATTAATAATTCCCGCAAACGCCGCATCGCCATGGGGTCTGGCACCGATATCCAAGACATCAACCGCCTGCTCAAGCAGCACAAGCAGATGGCCAAGATGATGAAAAAATTCAAAGGTGGCGGCATGTCCAAAATGCTGCGCGGCATTGGCGGCATGATGGGCGGCGGCACACCGCCGGGCCTTGGGCGTTAGTCCGCACAAATATAGCCTTGGGGCTGTACAGGCTTAAGTCTTTCCATTAGACTTCGCCGCCTTTCGCAGGCCTCCCCCTTAAGATATTGGGCGGCCCGCTTATAATTTGATTGATTTTTGTATTCCGACAGGAAAATACCCATGGTAAGCATTCGTTTAGCGCGCGGCGGCTCAAAAAAGCGCCCTTTCTACCACGTAACTGTGACCCACAGCGAAAAAGCTCTGGGCGGAAGTTTTATCGAGCGTCTGGGCTTTTTTAACCCGGTAGCCCGCGGTAAAGAAGAGCGTTTACGCATTGATTTAGAGCGTTTGGATTTCTGGGTGAAAAACGGCGCCCAGTGCTCTGACCGCGTAGCAAAATTGGCTAAAGACGCCGCCGTTGCCGCTGCTTAATCGGCATTGGAGTGCGGTGCTTGAGGATCTGCGGCCGCGGCCATGAATTCCAAGTTAGTGGTAGGTCAGATTGTCGGGGTCTTTGGGATTAAGGGTTGGCTAAAGGTTAAATCCTTCACCGAGCCTGCCGACAATTTGTTGCATTACGCGCCCTGGTATCTTGGTCTGCCACAGGGGCTTAAGCAGTTCGCTATTCAGGACTATGCCCAGCGCCCCCAGGGGGCCGTGGTTAAGCTCAAAGGTATTGATGATCGCGACCAGGCGCTTGCTCTGGGTAAGGCGAGCATTTACGTGGAGCGCGATCAGTTAGCCGAACTTGCCGTTGGTGAGTATTACTGGAGCCAGTTGATCGGCTTGCGGGTGGTTAGCCTGTTTGGCGGTAATGAGCAGGACTTGGGTGTGGTGCACAGCCTGCTGGAAACCGGCTCAAACGATGTATTAGTAGTGCGCGGCGATGGCACCTCGATTGACCAGGGCGAGCGGTTGATCCCTTATCTGCCGGGCCAGTTTGTTATTGAGGTGAACCTTGCACTCGGTATCATCCGAGTGGATTGGGATCCCGAGTTTTAAAAATAGGTAATTTGAAAATAGGTAAGTAGATAGCAGGAGCCTGCTTGTGAACATTGCAGTGCTGAGCTTGTTTCCCGAGATGTTTAGCGCCTTTGCGAATTTAGGCGTAACCGGGCGGGCGGTAAAGCAGGGCTTGATTAAGCTGCACTGTATTTCGCCGCGGGATTTTGCCTTTGACCGCCACCAAACAGTGGATGATCGCCCCTTTGGTGGCGGCCCCGGTATGGTGATGATGGTGGAGCCGCTGCGCAAAGCGCTCCAGCAAGCGAAAGACATGCTGGCGGCGAGTGGAGCCTTGCAGAGCAAGGTGATTTATTTAAGCCCACAGGGTAAACGGTTTGACCAGTCTGCAGCTGAGCGGCTCAGCACCGAGCCCGCGTTGATTTTTGTGGCCGGCCGCTACGAGGGTGTGGATGAGCGTTTTGTCCAGCGCTATGTAGATGAAGAGTGGTCTATCGGAGATTATGTGTTGAGTGGTGGGGAGCTTCCCGCCATGGTGATGGTGGATGCGATGGCGCGTCTACTACCGGGTGTATTAGGTGCCGCTGAGTCAGCGGTGCAGGACTCGTTTGTAAGCGGCTTGTTGGATTGCCCCGCCTATACCCGGCCGGAAGAATATGATGGTGATCGCGTACCGGAGGTTTTGGTGTCTGGCGATCATAAAAAAATTGCGAATTGGCGTTTGCAACAGTCCCTGGGGCGAACCTGGGAGCGCAGGCCGGATTTGCTTGAAAAACTGGAGTTGAGCCCTGAACAGTTGAAGCTGCTAGCGCAGTATCAGGCTGGGCGTAAATCCGATACCTAAACTGAATTTTTATTTGTTAGCTGTGAAGCTAAATTGTTGGGAGCATGCTATGAGTTCTAAGAACAAAATCATCCAAGAGCTGGAAAACGAGCAGCTCAAAACCGATCTGCCAAGCTTTGCACCTGGCGATACCGTTGTTGTACACGTGCGTGTAATTGAAGGTGAGCGCGAGCGTTTACAGGCCTATGAAGGCGTGGTAATTGCCAAGAAAAATCGCGGCTTAAACTCTGCGTTTACCGTGCGCAAAATTTCCCACGGCGTGGGTGTTGAGCGTACCTTCCAAACTCACAGCCCACAAATTGGTTCTATCGAAGTGAAGCGTCGCGGCGATGTACGGCAAGCTAAGCTCTATTACTTGCGCGACCTGGCTGGTAAAGCAGCGCGAATCAAAGAAAAATTAACGAGCAAGTAGCTTGGTAGTTAACAAAGGCCCTTAGGGGCCTTTTTTGTTTGCCGCGAATGTGACCTTACCTCTTTAAACGGGTGCGAGGCAGGCTAGTGGCTGCGGTGGTTTTGCGATAGCGCAAGTTGCCAACTGAACCAAAACATATTTGCTTGGTCTGGTGCTATTCTCATGCGCACCTCCACCATCCGCAAGGCTGTGGCGATCCATACGGCTTTGCGCCCTCGCAACCGAATCACATTTATTATTTGAGATCCCTTATGAAGCTGACATCCTCTCTATTGACCGGCGCTATCTGCTTGGCCTTGGCCGCCGGCGCAATGGCCGCCGACAAACCCAAACAAGTGGAATTGCCCATCGGTGTAACCGGGCAAAACGCCGCAGCCCCAGCTAACGAGGGCAGCTTGGAAGAGATTAAACAGCGCATCAATAAAACCTTGCAGGGTGCCAAACCCGATTTATCCGTATCAGATGTGCAGCGTTCATCAATTCCCGGTGTGTATAAGGTTTCTTTAGGCCAGGGGCCGGCTATTTACACTAACGCCGATGGCACCAGTTTTATCGTGGGAGATTTTTACCGAATTAATGGCGCTGAAGTGGTTAATGTGTCCGATGAGGAGCGTAATGGCCTGCGCGCCAAGGCAGTGGCTGAGATCAAGAAAGATGACATGATTATCTTCTCGCCAGAGGGCAAGCCCAAGGCATCTATTTATGTATTTACCGACGTAGATTGCGGCTACTGTCAGATGCTGCATAAAAACGTTGGCAAGATGAATGAGCTGGGCATTGAAGTGCGTTACCTGGGCTACCCGCGCGCAGGGCTCAACACCGCATCATTTAATAAATTGGCATCTGCCTGGTGCGCCGCTGATAAAAAAGCAGCATTGACCAAGCTTAAAAACCGCGAAGAAATCCCCAACAACGTATGCCCCAACAACCCAATCGCTGCTCAATTTCAATTGGGCCAACAATTGGGTGTATCCGGCACACCTGCGTTAGTGTTTGAAAATGGCCAGATGGTACCGGGCTTTGTGGAGCCTGAGCGTTTGGCGCAGATGCTCAATATCAAGGGCTAATGCCTTGATGCAAAGCAATTTTTAAAAGGCCCTGCGGGGCCTTTTTTGTTGCTCCGCAATTAGCCTTGAGCTGGCTTAGGTTCTTATAAAGGCTGTCAGTAATCGCTGTGATCTGCTCGTTGACAGGGGTAATCGGGCTTTGTAAGGTGGCGGTCTTTTTGCCCGATCCGCCCCAAAATTGCAGAGGTTTAGGTTGAAGACCGTCAGAATTGGTATTTGTGGTTTAGGAACAGTAGGTTCCGGCACGTTTAACGTCATCCAGCGCAACGGGCAAGAGATCAACGCTCGCGCTGGCTGTGAAATTCGCATAGTGCAAGTGGGCTGCCGCAAGGATAATCCCAGTTGTGATACACACGATGTGGCGGTAACGCGGGATATTTTTGAAGTCGCTAAAAACCCCGACGTTGATATTCTCGTGGAGTTAATTGGCGGCACCACCACTGCTAAAACCCTGATCGAAACCGCCATCGCCCACGGCAAACACGTCGTAACCGCCAACAAGGCACTGATTGCCCAACATGGTAATGAGCTATTTGCCATGGCCCGCGCCAAAGGGGTGAGTATTGCGTTTGAGGCTTCGGTGGCAGGTGGTATTCCGATTATTCGTATTCTTAAAGAGGGGCTATCGGCCAATCGCATTGAATGGTTGGCAGGTATTATTAATGGTACCGGTAATTTCATTCTCACCGAGATGAAAGATAAGGGCCGCTCTTTTGAAAGTGTTTTGGCTGAGGCGCAGCAATTAGGCTACGCCGAAGCCGACCCCACCTACGATGTAGAAGGCATAGATGCCGCCCATAAACTGGCTATTTTAGGCTCCTTGGCGTTTGGCATGCCGCTGCAATTCACCCGCGTTTATACAGAAGGCATCAGTAAAATTGCCCCGGTGGATGTCTCTTACGCCCATGAATTGGGTTATCGCATCAAACATTTGGGAATTGCCCGCAAACATGCCGACAACCGTGTGGAATTGCGGGTGCACCCGACATTTATTCCAGAAAAACGCTTAATTGCCAGCGTTGACGGCGTTTCCAATGCTGTAGTCGTTAAAGGGGATGCGGTGGGTTCAACGCTTTACTGCGGGCCAGGTGCGGGCGCTGAGCCAACAGGTTCGGCGGTTATTTCCGACATTATCGAATTAAGCCGCACGCTGCTGGCGCCGCCAGAATACCGCGCGCCCTATTTGGGGTTCCAAGATGACCAGCTCAATAGTTTTTCTATCCTGGATATAGAAGAAATTGAAACCTCCTATTATCTGCGTATGTCGGCGGCTGATCAGCCGGGGGTATTATCAAAAATTACCCAGATATTATCCGACGCGGGAATTAGTATCGAAGCGCTGATTCAAAAACAGCCCAAAGACGATGATACACAAGTGCCGGTAATTTTATTGACCAATAAAGTGTTGGAAAAAAACCTCAACCGTGCGATCAGCTTAATTGAAGCCTTGGATACAGTTGTCGGCCCGGTTGTGCGCATTCGCGTGGAATCTTTGTAATTACTTTAATTTAATGAGAATTGGTTTGTGAACTACATCAGTACCCGTGGCAAAGCGCCCAAGTTATCGTTTGAAGATGTTGTATTAACTGGGCTTGCGTCCGACGGCGGCCTTTATGTGCCTGAATCAATTCCGCAATTTTCCCAAACGGAAATCGCGAGTTTTCGCAGTCTGAGCTATCAAGAGCTGGCTTATAAAATAATTGCGCCGTTTGTTGATGGCGAAATTGATGAGGCGAATTTAAAAGCAATTATAGCCAAGTCCTACGCCCAATTTCGCCATGGGGCGATTGCGCCTTTGGTGCAGATCGGCCAGAACGAATGGATTCTGGAGTTGTTCCAGGGCCCAACGCTTGCATTTAAGGATTTTGCCCTGCAGTTTTTGGGTAATTTATTGGATTTTATTCTCGCCAAGCGCCAACAAAAAGTTGTTGTGATGGGCGCCACCTCGGGCGACACGGGTTCGGCGGCAATCGAAGGCTGCCGTTATTGTGAAAATGTGGATATTTTTATTTTGCACCCACACAACCGTGTTTCCGATGTGCAGCGGCGGCAGATGACCACGGTGCTTGCGCCGAACGTACATAACATCGCGCTGCAGGGTAATTTTGATGATTGCCAAAATATGGTGAAGGCGAGTTTTAGCGATCAGAGTTTTTTACCGGCCGGGCGGCAGTTGGTGGCGGTTAATTCCATCAACTGGGCGCGTATTATGGCGCAGATTGTTTATTATTTTTACGCAGCCCTGGCCTTAGGTGCGCCGGATCGCAAAGTCAGCTTTAGTGTGCCGACCGGCAATTTTGGTGATATTTTCGCGGGCTATTTGGCTAAGCGTATGGGGCTGCCCATCGACCAATTAATCATAGCTACCAATAGCAATGATATTTTGCATCGTTGCATCAGCGCTAACGACCACAGCAAAAAGCCGTTAATTCACTCTTTATCGCCCAGCATGGATATTATGGTGTCCAGCAATTTCGAGCGCATGTTGTTTGAATTGTATAACCGAGATGGCGCCGCAATTTCGCAGCTGATGGATGATTTTAAAGCGGGCAGCATGAGCTTATCTCAAGAAGTATTGGCCTCAGCGCAGGAATTATTTGCCAGTTATAAATTGGATGACGCAGAAATGCTCAGCGTAGTGGCTGAAGTATTTAACAGCAGCGAATATTTATTGGACCCCCACACAGCCATTGGTGTGCAGGCGGCGCGTAAAACGCGCCGCGACTTATCTGTGCCCATGGTGTGTTTAGCCACTGCACACCCGGCCAAATTCCCTGAGGCGATTGAAAAATCCGGTGTGGGTGTGGTGCCACAGTTGCCCCACTATATGCAGGATTTATTTAGCCGCGAAGAACGCTGCGCGGTATTGCCCGATGATATAAAAGCAGTGCAGGGTTTTATGCAAGCGCGTTTAGGTGTGTAGCGGCTCTGCTACTGTTTAATGCTGGGTGTATTCACTCTGATTGCATCACTAGGAGTGCAGGCTTTGGTAAGGTAAATTCTGGGTTCTGTAAAAAATGGTAAACGCAGCAGTAGATGGAGTTTTTTAGCCAGCTGTAGGGTTTGCATAGCCTGTAAACACACGTTTAATAGATAGGCTAAACACTTAATCCAGGGGATGTTAAGTATCTGGCCTGCACTCAATTTCACGCCCCAATGCTGGGCGTGCATTCTTTTTCCTGGCTTTATTTTGGCGCGTCTATTCGGTCTGATTGGCGCGCGCCTTGTCCGCTGCTCGCTACAGCATCCTAGGTGTACGACCTGTTAAGGCGCAGCCTCTTATGCTGCCTAGCCTTTGGAGCGGGAATTGCAGTTGCCATTGGCAATCCCTTGAGCCCACGCCTATGCCCCTCGGAGCTGTAAGCCAAGCCATTCAATTATTGCCTTTAATTGTTTTAGGCTTGATTGCCTTTGGTTTTTATTTGCGCCGCCAAATTATCTGCCGCCAACAATTGCAGGGGGTGCGCTGGTTGCAGGCTATGCGTATTTTACTTGCGCACATTCAAAAACATCGCGGCTTGTCGGCTGGTGTTATGAGTGGTGATCGCTCATTGCTGCCGCAACTGGAAGAAGTGCAGCAGTTAATTAGCCGCGATCTGCTGCATATCGCCGATGTGGGTGATTGGGTGAAAGACAATGTAAATTGGTTGGCGGTCACAGCCCATTGGGCACGTTTGGCGGGCCGCCTGCACAGCATGGGTTTGTTAAATGCCATCGATCAACACAATCGGCTGATTAAAAATATTTTGGTGTTTATTGATGATATTGCAGCGGAGCACTATTTAACTAAAGATGTGCGCGGTGCTCCCAATAATTGGCGTGAGCTATTGGCGGCCGCGGAATCGGTGGGGCAGGCGCGGGCGCTGGGTACCGCATTAACCGCCGGTGGCCGCTACTTCGAATTTGCGTTAAAAACCCGCGCCGAATTAATTCAGGTCATGTTGCAACTGCAGGAAATGCTGGAAAAAACGGATTTACCGCTGGCCCAGCAGCAGGCCGTGAACGAATTATTAAACTATATTAAAACGCATATTTTAGTGAACGAACAATCATCCGCCGCCGATTTTTTTGCCCGTGCCACAACCTGTTTGGATAGTATTTTATTGGCTTTCGATACAGAGCTTAGCCAAGTTCAGCAGCGCTTATCAAATGTGCGCAGTACTTAACCCGCCTGCCCATGGGTTTTTATTCTGCGCTTCAATTGCCAATAGGATGCGGTCTCATTAGGTTTTAATACTGAGCGGCGAGAAATCTCTGCTGAATGAGTCTTGCCGATTCGTGTCGCCTAGCAGGCTGACGCAGGGGCAGCCCGCTGACACACTATTTCGCTACTTCTGGCGGCGTTAAATTTCGGCAAAAAATCCTTAATTACTCGTCGCAGCTGGCGTATTCCAACAGGCTGTTAATAGTTATGCCGAGACGTTTTTAATCCCCGGCCCGTGAGAATTCCGCTGGCTAGAATGAGTTAGAATGGGGCTTTTC
>DAOQGS010000083.1:0-9979 GCA_035338675.1 Cellvibrionaceae bacterium | reverse complement strand
CGGTTTGCACCTTTGACGCGGCATCCTTGCCGCCTTTATTAACCCGGCACTAATTGCCGCCGGGTTAATAAATCTCCCCTCAATTCGCCACCCGTGTGGCGAGGGTAATAATGTGTGCTGAATGGTCACAAATTGATATTTATTCAACAGCCATTGGCAGAGCTGCTGGCTGCATTGACTGCCTAGTTGCGAACTCTTTGTGTAAAGTAAGCTTGACAAGCATCGGCACACCGGCTAAATTGATGTAAAGTAAACTTGACTTGGAGGCAGTATGGGCGGCTCGAAACAATATGTAAAAGAATTTGCGTGGGTAATGGGTACTTATGGCCTATTGCTGCCGCTGTGTTTATGGCGTATTTACAACGGGGCAAGCGGTATTGGCAAATATGCCTGGGCAATATTGCCTACCTTGCCGCTACTGGCATTAATCGCCGTAATTGCGCGGGAAATTGCCCGTATGGATGAATTTATGCAGCGGGTTCACGTGCTGAGTTTTGGTATAACTCTAGCTATTACCGGCGCCGTAACCACACTATGGGGGTTTTTAGAAATCGCCGGTTTGCCACCGATTTCGATTATTTATGTATTTCCCTTTTCGGTAAGCACTTGGGGGATCATTAATTGCCTGATGTTTAGGCACTACGCGAGCGTCAATGCCGATGCGCAATAATCTAAAAGATTTGCGCAGCGCACGCGGCTGGTCGCAGGCGGAATTGGCGGAGGCTTTACAGGTATCGCGGCAAACCATCAATGCCATAGAAACCGGCAAGTATGATCCAAGCTTGCCTTTGGCCTTTAAAATTGCGGCAATTTTTGGCCTGGCCATTGAAGGGATTTTTTTCCCTGTCGATTTATAAGCGTGGCAACATTCAATGGCATCCCTTGCAATTTTGGCGCGGCGGCAGCCTTGGCGCCAAAACGCTATGGCATAAGGTGTATTAGCTCAGATCCGATCCGGCAGTTACGATTTTTCAAGGGTACCTGTCAGTTTGAACCTGAGGAATTCCTGCGCGTGACCGTATTAAGCCCCAGCGAATACCGAAAACAACAGCAATCTGGAAGTTTTGCGGTTAATGAGAATTTGCAAAGCGGTTCGCCAATTGGTTAATAAATGATTCCGCGTGGCGACGTCACACTCAAAGGGCGCACTGAAGTGCTGGGATTGTGCCAGCTGCGCCTTACACGAAATACTCGTTAGTTATCGCATGTACCAACAACACGTCGATACCAACCATGCCTGCGCTAGCGGCTGCTTGTAAGCCGAGTTTTGAATCCTCAAAAACTACGCATTGTTTGGGGTCAACGCCTAATAACTCTGCGCAGCGTAAAAAGGTATCGGGAGCGGGCTTTGGATTTATTACCTGATCAGCGCCCACAACAACGCTTACGTATTTATACAAGCCGCACAGTTCTAAAATGGCTGCGGCTTCCTGAGTGTAGGCACCCGTTCCGACTGCCATAGGTTTTATGCCGTGGTATTTCTGTGCAACTCCCAGCAGAGCAGTAGGCTTTACATATTTGTGCATATTCTCGTGCACAACCTGCTCTTTAAACGCATTCATTTCATCAAGGCTGGCAGCACGCTTGAGATTAAATTTTTCCAGCAGAATTTCAATGGTGCCTTTGGTGGGCACACCCGCCAATGAACGCATCAACTGGCGGTCAATAGGGATCGCGTATTTGTTCAGCATTGTAGTCCAGCCAAATTCATGTAGTTGGCCGCTATCCACCAGGGTGCCGTCCATATCAAAAATTAGTGCATCGTATTGGTCGTACATCTTGTGCTCTCATTGTTGCCGGTTAATTCAACTCCTCGGTTGGATCAGCCCGTAGGGCGGAATAGGTGGGATATGACGTGTATCAAATCGCTATTAATTATAGTGAAGTGCTTGAATGTGTAACCAAAGGTGAGACAAGAGAGCGCTATAAGGCGCCCCCCTTTTTTTAAGAATATTTATCTTTTTCTAAACATCACTATCGACCAAATGCCTACCACGCTAGTGAACGCAATAATTAACGCTAACTTTGTGTCTGGAATTTGTGTTGCTAAGGTGATGACTTTGATTAAAGATTCCACATGGCGCTCCAATCAAATGGTGAAGGGTCTGAGTGATCTAAAATGACTGTACAATGCATTGGAAAGATGGGACCCCGTTACCATCTATGCGGCTCCCTTTTAACAACGTAAAAAGGAGCTTCGTTAATGAGTCGTCGCCGCCGAAAAAGCACCGCCGACTAGGCAAAAGGCAACACCTACGGGGTAGGATGTGGCGTCGTAGAAGCCATAAAATTAGAAGTATAAGAATATGGTTGCATTAAAATACAACAGCTAGAAAGACTGTCGCTTGGTAGGAGCCATAATTTAAAAATAATGAAAATATGGCTTCATCGAAATACAACAGCTCTAAAAGGCTGTCGCTTAGTATGGCCATCTAGAAAAGCTGATGGCTAAATTAAAATGCAATACCCTTAAGGGTAGTTGCGAGTAAATGCTGGTCGAAGCTCAGCTGGCTTCGGTAATTTTTAAGTGATTCCCACTCGATGTCAATATTTATTTTTACATACCACCAAAAATTAATTTATCTATTTCGGTGATTGGCGAAGGAGCAGGTCCCACTGTGACTTTCGGGGAGGCAACAAGCGAAGCGCGTTAGCGTCTTAATACTCGGTGACACAGAATTTGAACACCCCTCACTGACCCCTTGATCACTGCGTATGTTACTGATGGTGGGTTGCTTCGCGAACCCACCTTACGAGTTATTTTTCAGAGGCAGGTTTAGAATGTACACGCGACAAGAAGCTGCCCAGCAATTGGATAAGTTCGCTTTGTGAACGCCTGTAATCCATCGAGGCTACATTTAGTTCTACAATGGTGGAGTCAATGTGCAATATATGCATTGCGAATGAATCGCCCCCTTTGCAAACTCCAGCTATGGTTAGTTGTGTCCCTAGGTCAGGTAAAGATTTCACGTCCTTTACCGGCTGTGCAACACAGGCGTGAGAGGTTTTCCAATATCGAAGCCAGGATTTGGGTGATCTAGGTTTTTTAAAATCAAATTCGGCGACTGAGACGATCACGTCACCGTTTGTGCGGCGCCACCACCTACGTGCCACATAGGGTTCTCCGTCCTGGGTTGGGCCCGAGTATTCAGGCTGAAACTCGGCTTCACCGAACCCATCGATAAGCAGCTTAGGACTTTCACTTGCAGATACGTATTGGGGGCTGATTAGCGCGATGGTCAGGCACACGCAGCTGGTGGATTTGATTAAATAATGCAGGAATACTGGTGATAAGGCGGTGTTATTTTTAGTCTCAATCATGCAATTGCTCGAGTTGTTAGCCTCAGAATTTTGGTCCACTCCCGATGCAAGTGGTGCCCAACTAGATGATACTTATTTAAACGCGTAACTTGGAATAATTTTTGGCCTTATGTTCCTCGTAGGGCGTACCTTGGTACGCCATTTGGAGTCAGCGTATCTCAATGTTTCGGCGCACCAAGGTGCGCCCCCCCGAAAATGGGTTGTACTGGTTACGCGTTCTGACTCCTCGATCAGGTTGCGCGTTAAGCTCGTAGATACCATCTCTCCCCATACTGCCGCTAGCAACTGGAATTAATGCTTGCGGCAGTATGGGGAGAGATGGTATCTACGAGCTTGATTGTAAATGCCGGGCATTTCCGCCCAGCAAGCTACGTTGCGATCTCGGGAATTAATTTTTAGACGCGGAATTTCGCCAAATGTAAATTTGTACCCTTGATAAGTGCCGCCGCCCCCTTGCCCTCATTTGCACCACTGCGCATATCAAAAGGTTTTTTGGCAACACCTACCGCTTCGGCGCCGCCTTCCCTAAGCGCGTTGTGAAGGTCTGTTTTGGGGATTTTTTCGTTTACATTGCTGCTAACCACCCACAGATTCAGCTCACCAGTTATGCGAAGTTTGCGTGCAGCTTCGCGAATAGCGTCTGAAACACCGGTGTAAAGTTTTTTATTGGCATTAACTAATGCCTGTAAACCGCCTTGGTGGCGAATTTCGTGTTCTCGCTCGGCATTGAGATTCTTAATATAGATATTCCGCAAAAAATCGCCTGGAGGGGTTTTGTATTTATCGGTGGCAATTTCCACTGCGGTTACAATATCGTCGGCTTTTGTTGAATCTATTCCAAACACCCAGATCTCTTCTTTTTTAGTCGCTGGGTTGATTATTGTGGCGGCCTCTTTAAACGTCACATATTTTTCGGGTTCGTATTTCGAGATGCCTACGTCTGCGTATTTGGTTTTCCAAACGCCCAGTTGGTCAAATGTGGTCCTTAAAACTCGGTCTCTTTCAGTTTTGCCGCCAAATACCATAGACACATCCATGGCGTATCTGGGGTGGCCTTCGGCCATGCTCATTGCTGCAGTAGTGTTGATATCCATAAATAAGCCTCCTTACGACCAGTCCACGTCATCGTCATCTGGGTCATGGTTCTCTTTTGGCTCTTCGGATATGAACAGGGCAAATGCCAAATTACCTGTTTGAGCCGATTTGCGTGCTGCCTCCTCGATCTCGGGGAATTGCTCTGTATCCTCCCACTCGCTGGCAACATAAGGCTTGCAGGATAGGACTTCTGCTAATTCAAACATCTCATCGCGCAGTGCATGAGCTAAAGGTGCTTGAGCTTCGCTTGTTGAGTTTGCGGGTACTAAGCCTTCAACAAAATAAAACTCGGAGTTATCAAATTTTATCGGACAGCCTTCTAAAGGCCGTGCCTTGCTGGAAATAATCCATAGGGGTTTGTTGCTCATACACACTCCTCATTATGTTTGATGTAAACGTTGCAAATTTATCTTATAGGGGCCCGGGCAGCTCGTAGGTTGGGCAGTAATGCCCAACACATTGTCGTAAATATGATTTGGCTTCATAGGTCTATTACAAATGTTGGGCATTACTGCCCAACCTACGAGCTATCGCCGCGTGGACTTCAAGACCAATACATTTTAGATGCTCGCTATAATTCTTTGGGCACGAGATGCTTCTTTTTGAGCGGTTTCAATTGATTTATCGTTGACAATTGTTGAATTCATTAAAATCTCTCTGGCCGACATAAACGCATCTATTTCATCCAATACCTCCGCGCTGACAATTTCAAGACGAATAAGCCATTCTCGATACTCTTTTGAATTATATCTCCTTACGATATCAAGGCCTGTTCTCGATAAAATCTCCTCATAAATATTCTGCTCAAGCCACATTCCTGCAAACACAATAGTTATCATTGATTGCCTAAAAGTATTTAAGTCGGGGTCATAATTAATTGCATGTCCATTCGATCCTCCTTCCTTAGAAATTTTCTCTTTTTCTATCCTGAATTTCAGGTTCGAGTACGATTCTGTAGCTATGTTATGGTAAATCGATAAATTTGAGATTGGCATATTTTTCTCTTGGGCAAGCGGTGAACTACGATTTGACTATAAAGTGATAGCTCGTAGGGCGTACCTCGGTACGCCATTTGGAGTCAGCGCATCTCAATGTTTCGGCGCACCAAGGTGCGCCCTACGAAAATGGTTTGTACGGGTTACGCGTTCCGTATTATTTATCTATGATATTTTAGTGGTATCGATGAGTTGGTTTTTCAGTTATTTTTTCAAGGTCTCTAACCCTTGATCCGCAAGTCTATGTGTTTTGTTGCGGGGCATAACTTAGAATGTCATCGAGCTCTTTTTTGAACTGGCGAGGCCTGCCTTTTACCAAGTATGTAACCCCAATTTTATTACATACCAAGGAGGCTTTATCGGAGTCATGAACCGAATACACAACAACTTGGCGTCCTCTATGTCCTTTTGTTCTAGCCATCTCTGCAACATAAAGCCCGCGATACTCTACATAAAGATCGCCTTTGGCTTTCAATTTTTCAAGATACTCCGCTGATGCAGGAACGTTCAGATCCAGCACGACCATGCGATATATATTTATATCAAGTTTTGAAATGGCATCCTGTACATTAGTCACTTGATGCACTTCGTATTCTTTGCTTTCTAAATACTCTTCTAGCCAGTCTAAAAGGTGTGGCTCATCATCCATAATCAATACATGTCTTGAAAGCTCTATCATGAACGGCGACCCTCAGTAATAAAGCCATTTGGGATTCGAATTTCAAATACAGAAGATTTTCGGCCGGATATATACTCAGCACTAATTTTTCCGCCAAATATCTTCTCAACAATTAACTTGCAAATATGTAGCCCCAGTCCTGAGCCTGAAGACGTTTCTCCTTCTGCATCTTTTCCTCTTACTCCAAGGCCAAAAATATTCTCGTCCGAACTAAATGGGATGCTTTCGCCCTCAAATTTAATTATGATGTCATTAGTCTTTCTTTGAATCCAATGATTAACTATAACTGTGCAGCCTTCTCTTCCATATTTAATATAATTATCAACAATATTCATAAAGACCTGCCTAAGAAGGTCGGGGTCGCCTTTAATCGCGTTCTGAATATGCTTATTTTCCACGCGAATTTTCATTTTTTTGTTGTCGGCTTGCTCTTGGAAGAACATGGCACCTTCGATGAGGTTCTGGGGAATTACCGTCGTTTTCATTGAGTTTTTTTTGGTCTGAGGCTCTTCCCCGCCGTACTCGGCGAAATAAGCAAGATTGCGAATTAAAGTAATCGTATATTCCAGTTGGGCTCTTGCACTGCCAAGCCTCTGATTTCTTCTGTCGTCAGAAATGGTTCCGTCAATTATGTTGTCTATTGTTCCTAGTACACCATTTAGGGGGTTAATCGCTTGGTGAGTAATGTTTGCTATTAAATGTTTCGTTTGGTCATTTTTGTGCATGCAGAACCTTTGACTTCGTCAGAATAATTCCGAGCTCTTCGAAAGAAATTTGAAAATTGGAAAGGAGAGATATGTCGATTATATCTTCTTGTGTATTGGCTGGTATGGATTGTCCTACTTCAATGTAAGCCGAACCATTTCGTTCGGATATTCTTAATTCATTTCCCGGAGTGATTTCGTAAACGTAGGATGATAATGCCCTAAAGGCATATTTATCGAAACCGAGAGTTTCAATTATTTCATCACCTCTAATCCAGTCAAATGAATCTTCTTTGGATTTGTAAGGATAAATCGAAAGAGAATTATCTCTATCGAAGTCATTTAATCTGTTGGCAATTAGCTCTGAAATTGAATATACGACATTTAATCTGTCTGCTCCTTGACCATATCCAAACACATGGCAAGAGTGAGCTGAGTTAGAATACTTCAATAGTATTCTAGTCAAAGGAAGAATGGCTAAACCTTTCGATTCTTCTGGGTTGTTAGCAAGACCATATTTAATTGATATTTCTGGGTATGGCTTTAGTCGAGATTCCAGGTCAACCGAGTTCCAAAATCGAATTGCCAGTCTATTTCTCTTTTCGTTCCATTTATTTACTTCATCTACAGCCTGTGGAGATAAAGAGGTTGTTGTAACAATCAATAGAGCGTCTGCTGAGTTTGATTCGGCGTAGCTAATCTTTTCCCATACCACAGGCCAGCTGACAGAGGTGTTGTACCGTTTACAATCGACATACCAGCTTTGGCGATTGGTAAAGCCAGAAATATCTTCGATAAAAAACTCGCCTTGAAGATCTCGACCTCCATCTCTTCCAGGTGTCCTCCACACTAAATTTTTTATCCCGAGTTTCAACAAAAGGTCGAAACTTAAATTTTCTAGCTCTGCAGGGGATAAGTCCGTTATTTTTTTATGCATTTCGACTGTGTTTCTCTGGAATGTAAATGTTTTAATCGACGTTGTCTGCCGTTTGTCGCACTGCCTAACTGGTAAATTCACCGAAAACCATCCATTGGTAATAAAGTCACCAAACTCTATGCAATAAAGTTTTCAAAATATGGTAGGTATTGCTTTTCAAACAATTACAGTGCTCTGCGATCGTATTTGCAACGGACACTCGCTTTGATCCGCTAGGGTCAGAAGTGGTGATGACGCAAAACTAAAGTGATTCTTGGTCTTTATACGTCAAATGCCCACCTCGAACAAGCACCCAACCCAAATCCACTTCCCCAAAAAAAACCGCCCTAAAAGGCGGTTTTTTTACAGCAACTCCCATTCCAAAAATTAAGAAAGCCTCTCCCTAAAATCCTCATACCCAAACTGCTTCACAATCCTCAGCTCATCGGTAACCGAGTTATACAAAGCAATCGCCGGCAGGGGAATGCCATTAAAGGTGCTGTTCTTTACCATGGTGTAAATGGCCATGTCTTCAAACATTAACCTGTCACCCACTTGCAGGGGTTTGGCAAAGCTATAGTCGCCAATCACATCCCCGGATAAACAACTCGGCCCGCCTAAACGATAGGTGTGGGGTAATACACCCGGCTCCTGGCTGCCGGGTATGCGCGGGCGGTAGGGCATTTCTAATACGTCGGGCATGTGGCAGGTGGCGGAGGCATCTAAAATGGCTAGGTTCATGCCGTTCCAGCTGGTGTCTAACACTTCGGCCACAAAAATACCGCTATTTAACGCTATGGCTTCGCCGGGTTCTAAATACACCTGTACGGCGTATTTTTGTTGGAAATTTTTAATGCGCGCAATTAAGGCGTCTACTTGGTAATCCGCGCGGGTGATGTGGTGGCCGCCGCCGAAATTAATCCATTTTAGTGTTGGCAAAATATGCGCAAATTTAGTTTCGATTACATCCAGGGTGCGGCGCAGGGGTTCGAAGTCTTGCTCACACAGGGTGTGAAAATGCAGGCCATCTAAACCGGTTAGGTCTTGACCTTCAAATGCGGCGATGGGAATACCCATGCGGGAGCAAGGCGCGCAGGGGTCGTACATGGCGACTGCGCCTTCGGAGTGCTCGGGGTTAATACGCACACCAAAGGATAATTTAGGGTTGGTTTTTTGCGCGTTTAAGGCTTGTTCTTTATAGCGCTGCCACTGGGTAAAAGAATTAAATACCACATGGTCGGATACGGCGAGAATCGCCTCCATATCCTCCGGGCGGTAGGCGGCGGCGTAGGTGTGTACTTCGCCGCCGAATTCTTCTTTACCCAGGCGCGCTTCAAATAAGCCGCTGGCGCAGGTGCCCGTTAAATACTTTTTTACCAAGTGGCTGACGGCAAACATAGAAAAGGCTTTTAAAGCCAATAATACTTTGGCGCCGCTCTCTTCTTGCACGCGGTGAAGAATTTGCAAATTGTGTTCTATTGCAGCTTCATCCACCACATAACAGGGGCTGGGTACGCGGTTTAAATCAAAATTAACCAGGGTATTTAACGGGTTGGCCATAATTAAACGTTTAATCCTGTGGTTTTTAATTCCACCACTTCCCAGGGTAGGCCATAGCTATTTAAATCTGCCATAAATGGATCTGGGTCAAATTGTTCCATGTTCCATACACCGGGTTTTTTCCATTTGCCTTCTAACATCATCTTCGCGCCAATCATGGCAGGCACGCCGGTGGTGTAGGAAATAGCCTGGGATTGCACCTCGGCGTAACACTCTTCGTGGTCACAAATGTTGTAGATATAAATAATTTTTTCTTGGCCGTCTTTAATACCCTTGGCAACACAGCCGATGCAGGTTTTGCCTTTGGTTAAAGGCCCGAGGCTGGAAGGGTCGGGCAATACGGATTTTAAAAATTGCAGCGGGATAACTTCCACCCCGTTGTACATAACCGGCGTAATGCTGGTCATGCCGATGTTTTGCAGCACTTCTAGGTGTTTTAAATAACTCTGGCCGAAGGTCATCCAAAAGCGTGCGCGTTTGATCTCCGGGAAGTGTTTAACGATGGATTCGAGTTCCTCGTGGTACAACAAATAAATATCTTTCTCGCCAATTCCGGCGGGGAAGTTGTACACATCTTTGATGGACATGGCATCAATTTCTACCCACTTGCCGTTTTCCCAGTAGCGGCCTTTGGCGGTTACTTCGCGGATATTAATTTCCGGGTTGAAGTTGGTGGCAAAGGGTTGGCCGTGGTCGCCGGCGTTGCAGT
>DAOQGS010000082.1:0-9980 GCA_035338675.1 Cellvibrionaceae bacterium | reverse complement strand
ACATATCCTGGCCCGAGGCGGCAAGGCTGATAAATTGTCGGTAATTTATAACGGTGTTGATTTAAGTCTTTTTGACTGCGCCGAGGTGCAATCTAAAGCCGACGCAGCTCAGTATTTTGGCGTGCACTATGAACCCTCCATGTTTTTTGCCGCTTATGTAGGCACTCATGGTATGGCCCATCATTTAGAAACTATTTTAGAAGCCGCTGAGATTCTTAAAGACCATCCATCAATTCGCTTTTTAATGGCCGGTGACGGTTCAGAAAAGGCCAAATTAGTCAAAATTAAGCAGGAAAAGTCGCTGCATAATGTTATTATGCTGGATCAACTGCCCAAAGCCGACATGCCCCGCCTCTGGCAATTGGTGGATACCAGCCTGGTACTGCTCAAGAAATCTGATTTATTTAAAACAGTAATTCCCTCCAAAATTTTTGAAAGCATGGCGATGAAACGGCCCATAGTTTTGGGTGTAGAAGGTGAGGTTGCCGATATTATTAATGAATCAGAATCCGGCATTTGTATTACCCCTGAAGATGCCAGCCAGTTAGCCGACGCAGTTGAACACCTCCATGACCATCGCGCCTATGCTGAATTACTCGGCGAGAATGGCCTGGCCTATGTTGCGCGCACCTTTGAACGCAGCCAGTTGGCTCTGCAATTTATGCATATTTTAGAAGGCATAGATCGTCGTCGCCGCGAAATGTTTTCACCCAGCCCCCTTGCCTCACGCCAATTGCCCTAGAGTTTTATGCATCCAAACCACCGCACCCCCACCGTTTATTGGCATTCACCCTTAACCCTCTGGTTGAGTTTTGCTACCGCCTTCACGGCTCTGGCCTGGGTTTTTGCAACAGGCCTTGAAAACCTCTGGTTTAATTGGCATCACAAGGAGGAATACAGCCACGGTATTTTATTGCCGTTTATTTCTCTGTTTTTAATCTGGCAGAAAAAACACGACATTGCCGCTGAGCCCTTTGTGGGTTCCTGGGCGGGGCTGGGGCTATTTGTACTTGGTACCCTAGGGTGTTTTGCCGGTGCCATGAGCACCTTATTCCCGGTAATGCAGTACTCATTATTGATTTCCCTGGGCGGATTAACGCTTGCCATAACTGGCTGGCGGGCATTTCGATTTTTTATAGTGCCACTACTGATTCTTTTACTCAGCGTTCCGCTACCCAACTTCATTTACAAAAATCTATCGTTTGAACTACAGCTTTTATCGTCTTCTATAGGGGTGCATTTTATCCGGCTATTCAACATTCCCGTCTATTTAGAGGGCAATGTCATTGATTTAGGCACCATGAAATTACAGGTGGTTGAAGCTTGCTCAGGCCTTAGATATTTATTTCCTCTGATGACCTTAGGCTTTATCGCCGCACACTTTTTTAAAGTCCCCCTGTGGAAAAAAATTTTGGTATTCCTCTCCACCATTCCTATTACGGTTCTTATGAACAGTCTGCGCATCGGTATTATCGGCGTGACCGTGGAATGGTGGGGGCAGGCCATGGCCGAGGGGTTTTTGCACGATTTTGAAGGCTGGGTGGTATTTATGGGATGTACCGCCATTCTGTTTGCCGAAATGGCTTTAATTGCTCGTTTATCCACACCTCGCGCCCACCTAATTGATTTGCTCATGATCGAACTGCCCACCGATCGAGTAAAGCAAGCAGTAGCCGAACAGAACCGCACCTTGCCCTTGAGTTATGTGATTGCATGCGCGCTGGCCTTGGTGGTTTCCGCGGTGGCTTATTTCACACCCGAGGCGGGTTTAAAAACAATTTCTCGCGCTCCTTTCTCTTCCTTTGAGCTTGAGTTGGGACATTGGTCCGGCGTGCGTGCGCCCATAGAGCAGCGCTACATAGACGAACTTAAGTTTGATGATTATTTATCGGTGGATTATAAAAATAACCACCAGGATGCTATCAACCTGTATGTAGCTTTTTATAATTCCCAAAGCGCAGGGCAATCGGCACACTCGCCGCGCTCCTGTATTCCAGCCGGCGGCTGGGAAATTCAAAACGCCGCTACGATTAATTTACCCAATGTAAAGAGTCCCGGGGTGGACCTTGAGATTAATCGCTTGCAAGTGCAAAAAGGCGATACTCGATTAATGGTGTATTATTTTTTCAACCAGCGCCATCGCCACCTCACTAACGAATTTTTAGTTAAATGGTATTTGATGTGGGATGCCATTACCCTGCATCGCAAAGATGGCGCTCTGGTGCGCATTAGTTTTGTCACGGATCGCAACACCACGCTGGAACAGGCGGATCAACGGGCCATTGATTTTCTTACCCTCGCCTATCCTAAGCTGAATCGCCATATTCCCGATTAAGGCGCCCGCGTGATTTTATTTATTTGCTTCATTGTTGCCATGCTGTTGAGCCTGAGCTTTATTCCGCCTCTGATAAAGTTCTCGCCCAGCTTAAAATTAATTGACGCACCCAATGAACGCAAAGTACACCAAAAACTTATTCCCCGCGCAGGGGGAATCGCCATAGTCTGCGGTGCATTAATCCCAATGCTTATTTGGCTGCCCGCCCAGCCCAGTAATAGCAGCTTGTTCCTGGCCATAATCGTGCTGCTGGCATTTGGTATTTGGGATGATCGGGCGGATTTGGATTATCGCCTTAAACTGCTCGGCCAGTGTTTAAGCGCTGCTATTGTTATTCTGGGGGCGGATATACGCATAGTTACACTGCCCTTTTTGCCCGATATGCAATTGCCTCTAATAATGAGCCAAATACTGAGCCTGGTGGTTTTGGTGGGCGTTATTAATGCCATTAATTTGGTAGATGGCTTGGATGGTTTAGCCGGTGGCTCAACCCTGGTAGGTTTTAGCCTAATTGCATTTTTGAGCATGCAGGCGGGTGATCTAGGGCTCACGCTAATATCGTTAAGCGTGGTGGGCGCATTAATGGGGTTTTTGCGCTTTAATACTCATCCAGCCATTATTTTTATGGGGGATTCCGGCAGCCAATTTTTAGGTTTTATCGCCGGTATTACCTCCCTGCGCTTAACCCAGCAAGCCGATGTAGGTATTAGCCCATTATTTCCGCTATTGTTATTTGCCATTCCGATTTTTGATACCTGCGCCGTTATAGCCCGCCGCTTAGCCCAGGGCCGCTCGCCTTTTTCCCCTGATCGCAATCATATTCATCACCGCTTGTTAGCTGCGGGCCTTGATCACTACGAAACCGTTGTGCTCATCTATGTTTTGCAGGGCTTACTGGCACTACTGGGTTTTTATTTTCGCTATCATACCGATATTGAACTGCTGTTAATCCTGGTAAGCGTGTTAATTGTGTTATTTGGTGGTTTAAATTGGTGTGATCGACACCCTAATCGCTTAGGCCGCCTGCTCGCCCCCCATATGGCCGTCACTCCAACCCGCCACCAGCTCAAAGATGGCCTGTTGTTATTGGGGCGTTATTGTTTAGCGTTTTTACTCTGTGCCCTATTGGTACAAAGTGCGCTCTTCACCGCCGTGCGCAACAGCGATTTATTTATTTTAATTGTTGGGCTGACGCTATTATTCCTCGGCGCAGGTTTTATCAACCGCAGCCAACCCACCCTGGCCTGGCCCGAGCGGATGGGCATCTATGTATTATGCTCCACGGCTATATTCTTTTATTACCATATACCCGTGGACTTTACCGCACAAAAATCCCTTATATTTTTGGCATTCTTGGGTATATTTTTATTTACCATCATCGGCTTGCAATTCTCCCGCCGTCACAGCTTTGAACTCAGCCCGACGGATTATTTGGTGATCTTTATTACGCTTACACTGGCTTTTTACCCGGTGGCCGATCCGCAAACCCGCAACCTCACCATCAGCATTAGCTTTTTAATCGGTCTGTTTTACACCATGGAATATGTGCTAAATAGCCATATATTCTCCACCGTGCAATTGCGGGCGGGCCTTAGTATCAGCTGCATTTTAACGCTTTTTGCATTGCAACGCTTAATCTAGGTCAGCCGTACCCTTTCTGCCGGTTCTGTCACGATTGTCACGGCTCTGCAACACAGACTGACTAAGCTTAGCCCTCATGGTGCAACAGCCGTGTATCAAGGCCATCTATCCACTGAGCCTATCTACCCATATAGATTTTTCGCCCATTTAAACTTTTCACAGGTGCCCTATGCGTTTGCGTGCTTCTTTATCCCTTAGCCTCTGCCTTAGCGCAATTATTCTAGTGGCGGGCTGCGATAATAAAACCGACCGCAAAACCCGCTACCTCAACCAGGGTAAAGAGCAGCTGGAGGCTAAAAATTATGAAAAGGCCCGCATCAGTTTTAAAAATGTCTTGCAAATTGATCCGAATGATCAAGAAGCCATGTATCAGTTTGGTAAACTCAGTGAAGCCAAACAGGAGTTTCAGCAGGCATTTGGCTACTACAATAAAGTGGTGGAATTAAATCCCAATCATATTGGCGCCAATTTGGCACTGACCAAATTTTATTTAGCCGCCAACGTATTGGACAAAGCCGAAAACACCTTGAGCACTGCAGAAACGGCCGAGCCTAATAACCTGGACGCAAAAGTTTTACGGGCGGCTTTATTTGTCCGCCACAATAATAACGAGCGCGGCCGGGATATTGTTAATGAAGTGCTCAATACAAACCCGACTCACCGGGATGCACTCGCCATGCTTGCCGGTATGCACTCCGATGCCGGGCGAGATGATGAAGCGCAAGCTACATTGGATAGAGCGTTAGAAACCTACCCCGATAATGCAACATTTTTAACTCTGCAGAGCCGTTTATATCTAAAACGCGGCCAAGCGGATTTAGCCTGGGATACCTATGAAAAAATTGCTCAGCTAGAACCCGACAACTTCACCAAAACCACCGAAATAGTCAAAATAATGCTGCAAAACCAGCAGCGCGAGCGCGCATTGGGCCTACTGGATAAATTTATTAGCAACAACCCTGAAAATACCGACGCCAAGGTCGCCAAGGTGGAATTGCTGCAATTATTCGGGCGCAAAGATGACGCCCTGGCACTGCTGGATACCTATATCAAACAAAACCCAAAAGAATTCATTTTTGGCTTGACCAAAGCGTCCTACGCCTTACAAGCAGGCCAGCGCTCCCAGGGAATTGAACAATTAACACTCATCAGCCGCGATGCCGCTGGCACGCCCAGCGAATTGCGCGCGCTGAATATATTGGCCCGCGTTTACCTGGAGGATAAACAGCTGGAACAGGCAAAAGCGGCAGTGGATACGGTGCTCAGCAAAAGTGCGAAAGATTTAGACGCATTAGAAGTGCGCGGTATTTTGGCGCTTAATCGCAAGGATTTCACCCAAGCCATTGGCGATTTTAGAGCGGTCATTGCCGATAAACCGACGCAAACTAAAATTTACCAGGCTCTTGCCAATGCTCATACGGCCAATGGTGAAGCCGAATTAGCCCTAACCGTTCTGCGCGACGGCGTTAAAGCCAATCCAACTAATATAACGCTGCATATTGAATTGGCCAATCAACTCAAACGCGCTAACGATATAAAAGGCGCCGAAAGCCATTTTGAAGAAGCGGTAAAACTCGATTCACACAATGCTAAAGCCCTCGACGGTTTGGTTAATATTTATTTGGAGCAGAAAAAGGGCGCGGCCATTCGCACTTATTCAGAGCCATTGCAAGCGGATACTGAACTTGGCCTGCTGACCCGTTATTACACCGCCCTGTCCTACTCCGTTGACGACAAACCCCAAAAAGCACTGGAATTATTTGATGCCCTGCTAAAAGAAAAGGCCGATTTTATCGAGGTAGTGTCTGCACGGGCAAAAACCATGCTACAAATGGGGCAGAATGCGGCGGCGCGCAATTGGCTGCGCCAGCAATTGCCCAATCTGCCGAAGGATCAAGCCGTTATCTACAATTTAATGGGTGAATTGGCGCTTAACGATAAGGAGTATTCACAGGCCATAGAGAATTTCCAGCAGGCCATTAAATTACAAGACACCTGGGCCATTCCCTATTCTCACTTGGCCAACGCCCAGCGCAAAGCCAACAACACGGCAGCCGCCATAGCTACTTTGCAAGCAGGCCTTGGCAAACAACCCAATCACTTATTATTGCTGAACGATTTAGCCTCTCTCTATGAGGCGGACAAACAACCGGACAAAGCCATTCAACTGTACGACACCTTCTACAAAAACAATGGCCAGCCGGAAATTATCGGCAATAATTTAGCCATGTTATTAGCCACCTACCGCACCGACAGCCAAAGCAATCAGCTGGCGCTAAGCATTGCCGACCAACTGCGCAGCAGTAAAAACCCTTTGTATTTGGATACCGCAGGCTGGGTTTATTTTAAACAGGGGCGTATTATTGATGCAAAAACCATTTTGCTAGATGCACAAAGCAAATTCGACACTCCAGTAATTCACTACCACCTAGGCGCAGTTTATCTGGCTGAAAAAGATAAAACATCGGCCAAATATCATTTGGAAAAAGCCCAAACGGATAAAAGCAATTACCCTGGCCGCAGTGAAGTAGATTCGCTACTCAATACACTTGCCCAGGAATAATCACGCGCACAAGCGCTGTGATACGGCAGGCGCAGATTTTAATGGCGGCAGGGATGCCGCACCTGTGCCACACGCTCCGCTAAAACACGAAAATTCAAGCGTGTTCGCAAGTGTCGGCGGAATGAGGGCACAATGGATCATGGCGAACCATTCTGCCGCAAGGTTAATATTTGGATTCAATATTATTTTGCAACCATAGCGGGTACGCCTGCAAATTAAGCCGCTGGTATGTACCTATACGCGCGTGCGACCGCTACCAATTCGTCCCCATCAGCGAACGCTTTATTTTCTAATTATTAAGCTTCTGGCAGCTTGATATTAGCCTCCTTGATCCTAGCGCCATCAAACCTCTTGTCTCCACCGCGTTCCTCCACCCGTATTTAAGGCTGTCTCCAAGTGTAAAACGTGGCAGCTGCGTCTTGCCCTACGCGGTTTAGCTCTGCTCGGCCTCTGTCATATTGGTAACAATTTCATGCGAAAAAATTCATAAATTAGCCATTGAACCTTAACCAACTTTTGTGAGTATGCGCAAGCGTTATAACGCACCGCCCAGCTGCAACGGACTATTGCACCGAGTCACTTTTTAGGCTCATGATTTTTATAAGGACCTCGGGACGAAATCTCTAAGTTGTATTAACAACCTGAAATTCCAAAACCCTTTATGGAGTCAAACATGAAAATTAAAGCCTTATTAGCTGCCGCTTTAGTGGCAACTTCTTCTGCTTCATTCGCTAGCGTGGATGATGGTATTGATCCGGCAACCTTAACTGGTGGCGAGCTGATTCTTGCTGCATGGGATGACGTTGCAAAGAAATCTATCCTGTTCGACACAGGTGTGACGTTTAAGCAAATCCTTGACGCTCCTGCACCTTTCTCAGTTAACCTTAACACTATCGATGCAACCTATAAGAGCTTTTTCAATAACAATTTTACAAACGTTTATTGGAACGCCTATGTAGGTAGCTGGTACGGCGACGCTGTTGGTTACCAAGATGCAAAATACTTCGGTGCTGCGTATACGTCTAAAGATCCAGACTTTGAAATTGCTAACCCACTCGGCTACAACGATGTGGTGGCTTTAATCACTGGTCCAGGCGAAGCTGTTAGCCGTTTTAACGAGAATTTTGTATCGCCCAAAGATACTACTGCCACTTCCGTTAACCGCAGCTACAAAGCCAATGATGCAACTGCACCTAACTACGTGGGCAACCTGACTCAATTGTGGGGCGACACACAGGGTCAATCTAACGGCCGTGGCACCAGCGCTAAAGCCGGTGAAGCCATCGCTTTCGTCTACAACGGCACTGCAGATTTTGATACAGGTTTTGTAAAAAAATTGGGCACTTTGAAATTTGATCCTACTACCGATTCCCTGCGCATCAACACTCCATTACCAGCCGCTGCTTGGTTGTTAATGTCTGGCATCGCAGGTTTCGGCGCTATTGCTCGTCGTCGTAAGCAACAAGCTTAATTTAAGCGTTTAGTTTCCCACCGGCGGTCCGCCGCCGGTTTCTGTTTGCCCAAAATTTTGGAGATTCCCATGAAAATTAAAGCTCTTGTTACCGCCCTTTTGGCCGCCGCTGCCGCCCCATCTTTTGCTTTAGTGCCCGGCGCAGAAGGCAATAGCAACCCCGTTTTACACGTCTATGGCACAGGTGCAACCGCCATCGACAAACAATTAAAACAATTGGTTAAAACCATTTGTAAAGCTGGCACTTTGGATATCTTCACTGACGACGTAACTAAGCCTGAAGGCAACAAATACGCTGCCTACTACTGTGTAGTAAGCCCTACCGAAGTGCCCGGCATCAGCGCTACCTATAACCTGTTTATCCACAAAAACTCCAACGGTGGCTCTTTCAACGGTGTTGGCCCTGTAGCTGATTCTTTAATCGAAGATCAAATGGTGATCGCCGGTAACTGTGGCGCCGCTGCCGCAGGTAGCGACGCTGGCACTCCAGTATGGGCCTGTAACAAAGCCAACGTTGATAACACTCAGCTGCCCGACTTCGGTATTGCCGACGTTGAGCCCGGCTTGTGGGCAAAATTAGGTCAAAGCTTTACGGCTTCTAACTTGGTAAGCACCGCCATGAACGGTAATACCTTTGGTATTCCTGTTACCAAAGCTCTGCGCGATGCGCTGCAAACTGCTCAAGGCCTGCCAAGCGGTTCTGAGTTAGCGGCTGACCAACCCAACCTGTCTCGCGCTGACGTAGCCAGTATCCTGGCCGGTAACATCACCAGCTGGGATCAATTTAAAGTGAACGGCGTAGCTCTGCCAGCCAACTCTTTAGTTGCTCCAGTGAACAAGCGTGTACAAGTATGCCGCCGCGTTGATACCTCAGGTACTCAAGCTCAGGCTAACGTGTTCTTTCACAACTATCCTTGCGATTCATCGGCCAGCAAAACTGCCAACGACAATACTTCTTTCAGCTCAACCGCCGACGGTAAAACCGCTGATGACAACCTGAACCCACTGCCAGCGACTTCTGCCGTGGTACACCAGTTTGATGGTTCAGGTGGCGTTTCTGATTGTTTAAGCGTGTTACAAGATGCCAATGCCTGGGGTGTAGGTATCCTGTCGCTTGAGCGCAGCAGCAGCAAATACCGCTTCGTTAAAATTGACGGCGCCCTGCCTACTTTGAAAAACGTGGCTAACAACACCTACGGCGAGTGGTACACCTCTACTATCCAATGGCGCGCCGCTTCTGCCCCCAACGCTCCTACGGGCGACAAATTAAAAGTGCTTGAGCTGATCCGTAACGATGCTTCAAGCCCTGCTATTTTGGCGCAAATCAATGCTTCGTTCACTCAATCTTGGACCACTGGCCCAGGTGAAGTAGGCTTAGTGGCTCTGCCTTATAAGTCTTCTGTAACCAACAAAGTATTTAGCGTTGCCAACCCAGTAGCCACCGCTTCTCGCGAAGGCAAAACTGGTACTGGCATTCCAAACTCATGTAAGACTCCTCTGATTGTAAACAACGCTGAAATCTAAGCGTTTTAATCAATCGACTCTTAAAGGCCAGGGATGGCGAGTGCAAATCCTTAAGGAAATAAAAAAGCCAGCACAATGCTGGCTTTTTTATTTTTTAAAGTTAACAAAATGCTCTGATAAAACCTGAATAGGTAAATAGTCTGCAATCGCTAAATATATCCTCTGCAGCTTCCCCAGGCGGGCCGCTACGGGCTTTCTGCCTGCAGCGACTTAATTACATTTGTAGGCAAATAGTATATTCAGAGGTTTCGTTATAGGCTGCGCCAAGCGCGGTATTACTGGGTGCAGTATTGGTACCTGCCGTACCTAAAAATGCGCGCATTTTACCGGTGTCGCCATTGCCATCATCCAGCTGAGTATCTAATGCCACGGCGGATTTGCCTGGCACTTGGCTGAGGCAGACGATGCGGCCGGAAATTTGATTAGTCGCTGGCGCGCCGACGGCG
>DAOQGS010000081.1:0-9995 GCA_035338675.1 Cellvibrionaceae bacterium | reverse complement strand
AGTGGCAGTGCAATTAAACTCGATGTGCTGGTATTGCAAAAATTCAGAGGATATAAACCGGTAAAAAAGCTGACGGCACCCTGGTAAACTACGCTGCAGCTATTGCTATAACCACCATAATTTACTGATGTCACGGTGGTGGTGCCGGAAACTTCAATCCCGTTGGTGGCGAGAAAGGTATTGTAATAATTGCCGTTATTTAACAGCAAACTGCCCTTAAACCACATCACACCCGGCGCTACGTTTTTAGAATTGATGGTAAAGCGGCTGAGTGTTGTGTCGTAACTAAAACACGGATTGCTAATTGACTGTCCATTGCAAACGGTTTTGGTTGTGGCGCTACTCTCGACGCAAACTCCTGCTACGGTTACAGATTGGCAAAGTGCGTCGTACAGCACTGTGGTGTTATAGGTATGCACACCCAAATAATAAATGCCGTCAGTCAGGCCATTAACATTTTTGGTGGTGACTCTTATTTTGCCTGATACGTATTCAAAAATATAATTTGCCGAGCTTTTAAGCGACCACACATCAATGCGCGGTTTCGTCATAGTGTAAGGAGTTAAAGCTGTGACTGTGGGAACCGTCAGCGCCGATTGTGCAGTTTGTAAGCTGGCACCCGTTTTACAGTTGGTTGCTGTACCCTTGGTTTTAATGCTGGTGAAATTATTCCAGCTATTACTTGAACAAGTGACATTGCCAATACTATTGAGTGTTGTGAGCGTGGGATTTGAGGTGGTGGTAATCGAACTGGTGCCGCCTACATTCGCCAGGGTCACTGTGGCACTTGCGGTGTGGGTGTAATTGCCATTCGCGCTAATTTTCGGGTGCGTGCCCCAGCCAGCTACATCCACATTACCGGTGGTTGAAACCTCTGTAGTGTTACCTGCGCTTAATTGCACCCGGCCGTTGCTCTTGACAATATTGGCAACCCCCGCCGTGATATTAACGCCGCCTAGTGCTTCTACCTGATAAACAGAGGCTGAACCGGTCAGGGTTACAACCCCGTTGGCTTTTACATTTAGAGCTGGTACGGAGCTGCCAAGGGTAATATTGCCGGTGGCATTTAAATTCACCACACCGGTTAAACCAATGCTGGACAAATCTAAATTACCATCGACATTAAATTTACCTGTGTTAGTGCCCCCCGCGTCGTAGACGGTGATGCCGCCGCCAAGGGTGGTACTGCGGTGGAAATTTAATTCGCCACTGAGCGTCACGCCAGTATTATTGGCAGGCGGTGAAAATTCATAAATAACTTCCAGTGCGGCGCTACTTTTAGCGGCTATATCGCTGTAGGTTAAGCGCGTTGTCAGCTTATATGTAGTGTCGGAGCCTGAGGGAGCGGTGCGGTTTGAAATGACGGCATTTACTACATTGGTGGTGCCTGGCAGCGTAAAATCAATGGATTGATTTAAGGCTAAGGCGGTTAATTGCGTTGTTGTGAGCGACGCTAAATAGCGGCGAAATACTTCTACCCCTGTCCAGGCCCCTGCCTGCGAATGAGTAATAGCATGGGAGGCAATTTGTTTTTGTTGGGTGCTACGCACCGAATGCATAATACCCATAGAGGTGGCAGTTAATCCCAGCCCCACTAATACAACAATTAAAACGGTGGCAATCCCTCGTTGGCGCTTAGGTGTCGAGCGGTGAATAAAATGTGACGCAGACATGGCAAGCCCTAATTAGGTCGGATAAATATTGGGTAAACAATAGGTATAAGTGGATGCATTAATGGCAGAATTAAATTGTTTTGCAGCAGTGTTGGCTGAAATTACCACTTGGTAATGAGGTGCAACTTTACCTACGCCATATGGCCAACACGATTGCGCGGATACAGTAAATGACACCACTGGGCTGGCGTAATTTTTAAATTCACCTAGGGTTTGGCTGTTGGTATAAGTAAGAGAGGTCAGGGCTGCCGTTTCAGTGCAGGCAGAGGTGCTGGCATCGATTAAGCGCAATTCTCGATTGCTGCCTACGGCTATATCTTGTAAGCCTTTGCAATAATATTGACTGCCTATTTTATAGCGCCAATACAGAGAACTGCTCGAGCTATTGGTTTGTGTGGCGATATGGGTTGTACCTGGGCCAGCAATGCCAAAGCCCGCATTTTGTAATTCCAGCCGCGCGGTGAGCATTGAGAGTGCTAATTGCCCGTCATAGGTGGCATCACTTTGGGTCTCGGCGGCCACACGGACAAGATTTTTATAGAGTGTGAGGCTGCCGCCAATACACAAAAGCGAAATTAACATGCCGATTAGCAAGCTAATTAGAGTTGAGCCCTGTTGAAATAGACTATTTCGTTGCATGGTTAACCTAGTTGGCGACACGATTTCATTGCCCAGAAACACCACCTACAGTGTATTTTGCGCCGTTTTTACTGCTGGTGGCTGAGAGCACTATGGGCTGTTTTAAATCAGTAAAAGCAACGCCATTAATAGTGGCGGAAACGGTTGTGCACCCTGAGGCGGCTACCGTGATGGTTTCATCCGGTAGGGTGATTGTTTCAGGTGTGCTATCGCAGAGATTAATACTGCCATTACCGTTTTTGACCAATAACTCCTGGAGTTGGCTAACCGCCAAATCCTGTACCGACATTTCCCGTTTGCCTTTCTCCACCTTAGAGGTAATAGTGGTTACACCGACGGCTACTATGGCCATTAACACCAAGCCAATTAAAGCCTCTATCAGCATATCGCCGCGTTGGAATTTGGGCGTCAATACAATTTTGCTGCTGCCGAACATGAATTTATTGGCTGTATGGTCAAGCCGGAAATTTACATTGGGATAATCTCGGCTAATGCGAGTGGATTTAGGAAACCTCTGAAAAATTACCTTACTCGCTCTGGCGTCGTTGAATTTGCCAAAAAAATGCTCATTTACTGTGTGTAAACTGCGCTTTTTTTGGCAAATTCGCCTAGCCAGCGCTTCGCCGCCTACATTTTTCAGAGGTTCCTTAGTAAATGGCAATGGTTTCATTTTCAATGCCTGATCCGCTAAATTCAAACGTTGTGGTGGTGGCGCAGCTGCTGCAGTTGCTCGGTGAGGTAACTAATAAGCCCTTGGTGGAGAAACACATACAGCTAAGTGTTTGGCTGTTGTTCTTAATACTTAAGGTTTTGCCAATTTTGTTAGACCAGGTGGTATTGCCACCACCTGAGGCGCAGTGTGCGCTGCTCACCGAGCCGCTCGCTTCACGCACTTCCACTAGGCCGCTGGTCACACATACCGCAGTCACCGCGTTGGTTTCAGAAATTTTATTGCCATTGCGCATGGCGGACGATTTCGCACGGCTGATCGCTTGAGATAAAACTCCTTTGGTATTGACCGATTCGGCGCTGCTGGTCCATGAATTGCCGAGTGGCACGACTGCAAAAGCCAAAGTGGCAATCAATGCAACGGCAATTAATATTTCAACCAGTGTAAAACCTGCCGAGCGTTTCATTAGCAGCTCCCATTACCTTTGCTGCAGCCGGAAACCGTGCAAGTGCCATCTTCTTTCAGCACGACGCTACAACCGCTATAACCTGAGCCAGAGCCCGCACCTGTAATGGTGTAGGCCGTACTAGTGCCCACGGCGGAAAAGGTAAATTTTTTGGAAGCAGGTGCCCAGCCGGAAAAGGTGGTGGATAAATTCGTGCTGGCGGTGACCGTGGGGTAGGCCAGCGCCCGTTGGTAGCGGTTTTCAAACTGCAGGGCGAGGGCCTTTGCATCGGATTGAGCGGTTTTTAATTCACCGGAAAATACAAAACTGCTATAGCTCGGCACGGCTACAGCGGCCAAAATAGCCACTATGGCGATACCAACTAATAATTCGACTAAGGTAAATCCTTGTGGGTTTTTCATGTGAGTCTCGTCTTTTTTATCGGCTAGCAGAGAGTGAGGCACATGCCTCGGACTCGTTTGGCGCTCCGATCATTGTGATCTTTAGCTAAAGTATTGATGGCATAGCCTTTAAATACAAAGAGCATATAGTGGATATGAATAAATAATCTCGATTGCAGTTTCTATTTGTAAGGAGGGTATAAGACTGATGTTTTTAAGGCGTTTGGATTAGATTTAATAACTAAAAAATTGCCCAGACCTGGGGTTGGGCGCCAATTATTTAGCGTTAAAAAATGCCGTTTAGATTTTTTCGTGTCGATGTCAATGAGTTGGCAGCGAAAAGTGGTGCGCTAACCAGACAATGCTGGCAAGGTAAAAACAGAGTTTTTTTGGCGCGCTGTGGGTAAGTATTTATAGGCGTTATTTAAAATGCATGAGCACCGATGAATGGTAGGCGCTGGCGAGAGGATGCTTTGTGTTGAGTAAACTGGGCGCGGCCAACAGCCGTGCCCAGCTAAGAGCAGAGTTTGCGAATAACCGGCAATTTAGGCGGCCATGACCGCGTCGGGGTAATATTTGGCTAATTGTTTTTGGATAAATGCATAGCGCTTAAACTGTTTGTGGTCTGGTGGAATATTGCCGATGGCCCGCATACTGCGGCGGCACATTTTTTCTAGGCGATCGCTGGGGTTGCTCACTTCCGTGTAGGCAACTATAGCCTGTACCAGGTTTAGATTTAAGCCGATATGTTTAGGATAAGCGGCAATGGCTTCGTTAAATACATTAATGGCATTTTCATAATCTTTGGAATCGTAGGCGGTAATGCCGGTTTTGGTGAGTTTGGCTGCGACCTGTTTGCCGTTATCGCTAATAGGCTCTCCGGTGATGCCATCGATAATGCGCATTAAATTCGCATCGTTGGGGTGGCGGGCGGCCACAGTCGTTAAAATACTGCGGGCTTGTTCCTCTTCATTCATTGAATAGAGGGTGCGGGCGAACTCTAAACTGGTGTGCACCGAAGGATTGCGCAGGTTATTAAACATATTTTTAGCTTTGATCATATGCTCTTGGGCTTTTGCTTCATTGCCCTGGGCGTTAAACATTTGTGCTTCCACCATGCTGGCCTGGGCGTTAACTTCCGGGTTGCCCTCATAGCGCTTACGGGCGCGATCTAAAAACATATTGGCCTGTTTCATCAATTGTTTTGCTTCGGCGGATTTATCGCCGGTGGTGTGCTCGGCCACTTTGCGGGCGTAATTAAAATAGTCTTGCGGGGATTCATGGCAGGAATTAACGCCCCAGCGGATGGCGTTTTGGTGGGAGCGAATGGCGGCCTCGTCATCACCATTTAATTCGGCTACTTCCGCTAAGCGGCGGTGGCGATGAACGGATTTGGGTGATACATGGGTGGCTCGTTCAACTGCCTTTTGCGCACTGATTAAATCGTTTTTCTGAGTATATAAGTCGGCTAATAGATCGTGGGCTTCGATATAACGCTCGTCTTCGCGGATAATGCCTTCGAGCATATTTTCCGCGGCATCAAATTTACCCATGGCTAATAATGTTTTACCCATACCCAGCCGCGCCCACACCAAGGGTTTTTTCGCCAAAACGGATTCATACAGCTGATGAGCTTCTTTTAGTTGGCGCAGTAAAAATAACAACTGGCCTTTCATCTTGATGCAATCAGGCGCGTATTGATGGTCTTTATCGATAAATTCGTTACAGCGTTCGACCGCCTTGCGATAGTCCCCATCGGAGATCGCTTGTTTGATGGGAAGCAGTGCCTCATGGCGAATGATGGCGCGATTTAAGCGCATTTTTAGACTGGCTTCGGTATAGGGTTTGGTGATGTAGTCATCCGGTTGGCACTCCAAGGCGCCTAATACCATTTCCCGCGAGGTTTCACCCGTGAGCATTACAAATAAGCTAGTCATTAAGAGGACTCGTAAAAACCGCACTTCTTCCAATAATTGTTGGCCGTCTTTACCTACACCCAGGTTGTAATCACAAATTACAATATCGTATTTGTTTTGGCTGCACAGGCGCACGGCTTCTTCGCCATCGGCGGCGGTATCCACGGATTCTGCGCCAAACGTGCGCAACGTCCTTTTAAGGTTGCCCCGTATTTCTGGGAAGTCGTCAATAATTAGACACTTTTTCTTGTTGTAAATTTTAATAATGTCGATCTGACGTAAATCATTCAGTGGGGTGCTGGCTTCAATTTTCATCCTGGGTAGACTCGCATAACCAATAGGCACGGTTTAACCATCAGTGTAGCAGGCATTATTAACAATACCTGGCGGCGGAGCAGGGAGGCGTAGGCGAGAGAGCAATCCGGCGCCTGTGCGCCGGAGGGGTGAAGTATTATGCGCTTAGGGTTTTTACAAACACTTTGGATTGCCGTTGGTAGTTATAGAGTTTACGCCGCTCCATGGGTAAGTCGTCAATGGCACAGGCGGTAAAACCCTGCTCAATAAACCAATGGGCGGTTTGAGTGGTGAGCACAAATAGGCGATTTAAATTAATACTCACGGCTTGGCGTTCAATGTGTTTTAGCAGTTTTGCGGCGCGGCCATCCCGGCGATGATCCGGATGCACGGCCATGCAGGCCAGTTCACCGGCATTGTTTTCGCTGTAAGGGTACAGCGCGGCGCAGCCTATAATGGTGCCGTCTTTTTCCATAACAGTAAAAAAATGAATCTCCCGCTCGAGTATCTCCCGCTCCCGTTTAACCAAAATACCTTCGGCTTCTAATGGCTCAATTAAATTTAAGATGCCGACTACATCTTCAATCGTTGCCAAGCGAATGGTCTCGTAATTATCGCGGTACACCATGGTGCCGGAGCCATCGCGGGTAAATAATTCCTTTAATAACGAGCCGTCTTCATTGGCGGAAATCACATGGGCGCGGGCGATGCCGCTATCGCAGGCTTTCAGGCAGGCGCGCAGGGAAAAATAGGTGTTATCCCGGCTGTGTATGGGCTGATCGATGAGAAATTTCTCGCATTGCAGGCGAGTTAATTCGCGGTATTCCTTGCCGTCTTTGTCGATAATGCGGCCCTCATCGTTATAGGCGATTAATTTATCCGCTTGAATGGCGGCGGCGACGCTGACGGCGGCATCGGCAAAACTTAAATTAAAAATTTCGCCAGTGGCGGAATAGCCCAGCGGTGAAATAAGGCCGATGGCGCCAGTAGCCAGTACGCTGATGAGGCCGGTTTTATCCACCGAGCGCACTTTGCCTGTGTGTTGAAAATCCACACCGTCAATGACCCCCTGGGGCATAGCGGTAATAAAATTGCCGCTGCGCACGCGTATTTTGGCGCCGTGCATGGGGGAGTTGGGCAAGCCGTTGGAAAAACCCGCTTCCAACCACAGGCGTGTAGCGCCCACGGCGGCCACCACCTGATCTATATCGCTTTTAGAGGTAATGCGCAGCCCCTGGTGAAACTGCGAGCGCACGTTTTTTTCCGCTAATTGCTCGTCGATTTGATGCCGCGCACCATGCACCACCACAAGCCGAATGCCCAAACTATTGAGCAAGGTAATATCGGAAATAATATTCGACAGATTCGCCTGCTCAATACAATTGCCCGGCAGCATAATCACAAAGGTTTTATCCCGGTGCGCATTAATGTAGGGGGAGGAATGGCGAAACCAGCGAACGTAGTCATCGGGTGCATTGGTCATTAGGGTGTCTCAAACGTACAGGGCAAAGCGGCTGATTATACCTAGCTCAGTAAGCGGATGGGGCGGGTTTCTGTGCAATTTCTTGGCATCTGGTGCGGATTGGGCGCTTGCTGGGAGCGCGTTGGAGGGAGGGTGGCACCTGCCTGCGGCAGCGCGTTACCGCGCGGCGCAATATTGTGGGCGCAGCTCTGATTTGGCGGTGCTAATCGATCGAATGCGCTAATGGATCGCTGTGTTATTTGATCGATGGCGCTATTTGGTATGCGGCGCTATGTGATTAAAGTGCTGGGTATATTCAGCCCAACTGCCCTGGGCAAATTGCGGGCGACCGAAATAATAGCCCTGCAGTAAATCACAGCCTACCTGTTTGGCCAATTCCAATTCGGTACTGGTTTCCACTCCCTCGGCAATAATATCTAAGCCTAGGCTGTGGCCGAGCGCAGTCACCGCTTCAATCACTTTGCGGTTGCGATCGTTTTTGGAATTTTCAATAAAAAATTGTTTGTCAATTTTTAATGTATCCAAGGGTAACAGCGTAAGATAAGCCATCGAGGAATAGCCAGTGCCAAAATCGTCCACGGCTATGCGAATGCCTCTATCGTGTAGGCGCTGCAAAAGATCCACGCTGCGCTCGGGGTAGAGCATTAAGGTGGACTCGGTAATTTCCAATTCCACGCGGGAGGGCTCGATATGATAAAGGGAAAAGGCTTGTTCAATGGTGTGAATAATCGATTGCCGATAACAATAATTGGCGGGAATATTCAGGCATATATCAGCGTTAATCGCCTCTTGCTTCCACTGGTGCATTTGTTTAAATGCCGTGTGGAATAACCATTCGTGAAACGGCTCAATTAATTGCAGCCGGTCGATCATATTAATCAGTTCCGGTGCACCTACGGCAAAATCGCTGCGGGGCCAGCGGCTTAAGGCTTCTAAGCGGCGCAATTGATGGGTTTTGGCGCATACAATGGGCTGGTACACCAGCGCCAATTCGCCATTGGCTATGGCTTTGGGTAATTCCCGCTCCAGTATTTGTTGGCGTGTCCAGCGTTCTTTATGCTCGTTGGAAAAACTCACCCAATTCTGATCTTGGCCATTTTTGGCGAGCACTAGCGCCTCATCGGCGTGTTTAAGTAATTCCTCAACACTTGCCGCGACAGGGTAGGTAGCAAGCCCTGCACAGGCACTTAATTGAATACTGATGCCGTTTACGTCAAACGGAGTTTGAATAGCCTGCACAATTTTTTCGGTGATGAGCTGCCCGGTTTGTTCATCTACATGCTCTAATAAAACCACAAATTCATCACCACCCATACGGGCTGGGCTGTCTGTACTGCGGCAATTATCGCGTATGCAGGCGGCTACATATTGCAATACTTTATCGCCTACGTCGTAGCCGTAAATTTCATTGACGGGTTTAAAATTATTTAAGTCAATAACTAACACCGCACAGCTGTGACCGTAGCGATTGCAGCGCCCCACGGCGTGGGATAAACGGTTATAGAGTAAATTGCGATTTAATAAACCGGTCAGGCTGTCGTAGTGGGCAAGATTATTCAGCTGTTTTTGTAATTGGCTGGTGTGAATGGCATTGTGAATGGCGCTGGATAATTGCGCGGCGGTCATGGTATTTAAAGTCAAATAATCTTGTGCGCCCTGGGCGAGGGTTTGGCCGGCATCGTCCTCGCCGTCGGTGGGGTTAATCAGCAGCAATGGCAAATTATCGCTGGCATATTCCCGTCGCAGGGCTTTCACCACTGTTGTTTGATCGCTCAGGGTTTTTACCTGGGTATCGAGCAGGCAGCACAGTGGCGGCTGTTTGCGGATATGCTGCAGTGCCGCTTCTAAGCTTGTCACCACGCATAACTCATCCCAATTATCATTAGGAATATTCAGCAAGTTGGTTATATGACTGGCTGTAACCGCATTATTACAGATCAGCAAAATAGTGCGCGGGGTGCTGACAGGCGCTTTCATAGCTGAATACTTGAGCAAGCCTGTGGCCCATGATCGCAGCCAATTACTATTTCAGATAGAGTACTTGATACCACGTGTTGTTGACTCCAGCCAAACGAGAGCGAAATTGGGCGATGTAATCAAGAGCATAGCCTAGCTAAGCCGCGCTGCAAGTTGGGCTCAAGCTGTGTAATGGGTGGGAATTTATTGGCGTCTAAGGCAAGACGTTAGGTGTATAAATAGTTATAAAAATGCTTGGTTTGAGGTGTTTTTTGCCAGCGCCTAGCAGCATCCGCGTTTAACGAATGCAAACTAAATTGCAGCGCTCCATAAGTATTGTAACTATTCAGAATCTTTTTATGTGGCTGGGGGTAATTCCTGCACTGACTGGGAGCTCATGCGTGGGTGTTTTAGTGCTGTGCCCCCGTAATAGAGCCCCGCAGTGATGACTACAGGTTAGTGCGGACACGCCGTGAATACATCCGTGTAGGCTCGTCAAAAAGGTCCCTCTTTTTGAC
>DAOQGS010000080.1:0-10017 GCA_035338675.1 Cellvibrionaceae bacterium | reverse complement strand
GTGTTTAGTGTGGCACTTCGATGCCGGGTTGTTAGAGAGGGGGAGTCCATCTCATGGACCTACGCAATCCCAAAAATCACTCCGGGTTACGCGTTTGCCGTGGGCCCTCTCGAGATAAGCATTAACATGTAGGCGAGCCGCCCACATTTTATCGCGCACCTCGTCACCTTGGCGGTCCGTTTCGTAATCCGTCAATTCAATTTTCTCGAATGAATTTAAAATAGCGCATAGGCAATATCGATTAAAAGTTTTAGTTTCATCAGCTGGGTCGGAATCTACATCAATGAGTACTATCACATTGCTTATGTCGGAAAAACGTATTTCAACTGGCACAGTTTCGGGTTTGCCCCCGACTATTATCTTCTGATTTTTAACATCAAGTGTGATTTGATCTGGGGTGAAATGAATGGGCGCAATTTGCAGGCATGCAACTGATGCATCATCCAGCTGGACAGCTGATCTATACGGGTTTGGGTTGCTGGCGTCGATGGCAGATATTAGTCTTTGGTAACGTGGCGACAAAATGTTGCCAAAATTAAAAAAATGTGTTTTTCCAGATCGTAGTATAATTTTCAGGCGGTTGTGCCCATTGACAGGATCATAGGCAAAAAATGTTATATCACTGAATGAAATTAGTCTCGTACAGACTGAGCCAAATAATGTCCTGTCTTCCACAATGTTGTGGACAATAAAATTAACCGCTGTGTATTGCGTGCCTGACAAATTTAGTAGAAATAACCAAATAAGCGGCAGCGATATCACCAGCGCCCAACCCTTTGCCGATGGCAAAGCCCCTATCTTGGCGATTGCCACCAACAGCATAAGGCTTACAAATATCTGGGTACCTACCACAATAGAAGAATTTGATTTTTCGCTGTATGTTATCCATATATCGTCGTTATCCATCATGTGCAGGCACCCGTCAGCAAAATATATAATTGATTAAACATCTCAACGATTCTAAATCTCTACCGCCTACGGCACTCGAAGCGAGTCGGAAAAGCATAGCGCCTTCCGACGTTGATTATTTTCAATAATTTGGATTTTAAATCAAGCATATTGCTCGCCCCAAAATGTCGGAAGGCGCCTGCGGCTTTTCCGACCAACGATTAATCCGACTTACCGGTTGGGATAATCACCCCAGCCTACGGCCTTGCAAGGGGGAGGCCGTTCTCCTGCGCGAAGTCAGACGATCCATTTGGGTAGCCGTATAGGGCCAAAAGCAAGCTGGGTTTAGGTGCTCATCAGCCAAACATACGGCACTTCTACACAGAGGATCTGGATCCTGCGATTTCGCGCAGGAGGAAACGAGCGAGCGCGATAGGGCTTACCTTAGTGACATTGCCCAGTTTCCTCTACACGCGGGTAAAAATCGACCGGGCATGTCTACCTTCTCCAACCAAGGGCTAACGGCCTGCGAAGTTTGTGCGCTTAGGATCCTCAACTATAATCCTAAAAACCTCAGTTAGACCCTGTATTTTCGGCGCCCCAATCACCCTCGCAACGGGTTCAGCTGAGGTTTTTAGGGTAATCCAAATGGATCAAAACTTGCCCCCTATAGCACCTAGCAGCTGCTAGAGGATCCGAACACTTAACTGAGGTTTCTGTTTGCACACCATGGCAAGGGATTTAGGGCTGCTTTGCAAGATGATCGCGGTAGGAGGTAGAACGACGCACGCCTAAATGGATTTAGGTGCTATGACCACTGCAGCCCTCTGCACCCGTGGGATAAATACCTTGTTCTCATCGCTAAATTTTAATGTTTGCATTTGCTTAGGGGCAAAACAAAAATGGAATTTCCACCCTTCACCGCAACCCTTAAATTCCAATCAACCAATCTCAATCGCCACGTAAAGGCCAATGACATTAAACTCTAAAAACGTTCAATTGCCTCAATATCTAACCCGCTTCAGTCTGGTCTATTGCGCGTACTTAGTCACCGCGTGGCTGGGCCTTAGCGTGCCGTTTGTCAGCGATACAGTAACGCTGTTCTGGTTGCCGAGTGGGATTAGCGTGGCCGCGCTATTTCGCTGGGGTTGGAAAATAATTCCGGCAATTTTTTTAGCCGCTTTTACCATCAACGTCGTCAAAGGCGCGGATATTATTGCAGGGTCTATCATTGCCTGTGGCAATAGTCTGGGGCCGTTAGTTGCTGCTTCTTTACTCAAGCAATGGCGCTGCAACCTTTTGCGTCTGAAAAAATATACGGCACTTAAATTAATCGCAGCCGCCATATTGGGCACGCTTATTTCGGCGCTCATTGGCGCCGGTACGCTGGCATTTACCCAGGTAATACCAAGCAATAAAATAGCAATTACTGCCCTAGTTTGGTGGCTTGGCGACAGTTTAGGCGTTGTATTATGCGCCCCGTTATTAATTAGCCTGTCACACAAATCGCTGCACGCGGTAGTGCGGCAGCCGCGCGCTACGATAGTATTTTGTGTGGTGGCACTGGCGACGGCGCTCATTTGTTTTCCCTTGAATCACCTTATCAACGGCAGCCCACTGCCGATTGTATTTATAACCTTCGTCTGCGTGGCTTGGGCGGCATTAACCTTAGGCCTTATTGGCACCGCCAGTTGTACCATTGTGTTTAGTTTTATTGCCATTTGGTCGTCTACAGAACAGTTGGGCCCATTTGTATTTGCCGATCAGCAAATGAGTTATTGGACTATTTGGATCTACACCATCGCCATGACTATTTTCGGCATGATGATTACCTCTGCCCACGGGGAAATTATCGACACCAGCGAACAATTACACCTAGCCAATACGGAATTATTGGCGCAACAACAGGAGCTGCAAGCAATTAATAATGCGCTCTCCATAGCCGCCGCAGATGCAATCAACGCGCAGGATTTTATTGCTTCACTATTAAAATCTTTAGGCCAGGTATTAGGCGCGGATTATTTACTGGTCAGCTTGGTGGACGCAACGAAAACCCAAGCGACAACCCATACGTTTTACTGCGACGGTGAAATAAAACCCAATTTTACCTACCCGCTACATCACACACCCTGTGAAGACTCGCTGGCGCAATCTTTTTGTTTTATCCCACAGGATGTGCAGAGCCTATACCCTGAAGATGAAATGCTGGTGCAAGAAGGTATAGAAAGTTATATAGGGGTGGTAATACAAAATATACAGGGCACTTCTATAGGCATACTTACAGCATTGAGCCGCAAAAAAATTGAGTTTAAACCGCAGTTTCAATCCTTGATGAAAATATATTCCGAACGTATTGCCGGGGAAATTAGACGCGCGGATGACCAAGAAAAGATATTCAACCTAGCTTTTTATGATCCGCTCACGCTGTTGCCCAACCGGCGCCTGCTGCAGGAGCGGCTGAAACTCATTACCGCTCTGAGCACCCGAACCGGCCAATACGGCGCGATTTTATTTATCGATATAGATCACTTTAAATTTCTCAACGATACCCTGGGCCATCATGTGGGCGATCAATTATTGACGCTGGTGGCGCAAAGAATTAGCAGTATTATTCGCAGCACTGATTTGGCCGCCCGCCTAGGCGGCGACGAATTCGTGGTCATTTTTGACAATTTAGGTACAACAGGAGAACTTGCCGCCTTAGAAGCGAAAAAACGCGCCGAAGAATTACACGCTTTGATCAGCCAGCCCTACCCGCTGCAAAACACCGTGCACCATTGCACCATCAGCCTGGGTGTTAATATGTTTCTGGGCAGCCAAAACAGCACCGATGATTTGTTGCGCCACGCGGATCTTGCCATGTACCACGCCAAAGACAGCGGGCGCAATGCCATTCGCTTTTTCGACCCGCACATGCAGTTACAAATGGAGTTGCGCTCATCCATTGAAAGTGATTTGCGCGCAGCCTTAAAAAGCGAAACACAACTGGTGCCTTATTATCAAATTCAAATTGATAGCGCCGGTGCCGCCATTGGTGCAGAGCTGTTACTGCGTTGGCTGCACCCCACTAAAGGGCTTATTGCGCCTGCGGATTTTATTCCCATTGCCGAGCAGGCGGGAATAATCACCCAGATCGGCCACAAGGTATTACAGATGGCGTGTAGTCAGTTAGTGCACTGGCAGGCGAAGGCACAATTTAGCGCTTTAAAACTGGCAGTTAATGTAAGCCCCATTCAGTTAAACCAAAACAATTTTGTGGCGGATACCTGGGATTTAATTAAAGCCTCGGGCATCGACCCGCGCCTGCTCACCTTGGAGCTTACCGAAAGCTCTTTAACCAATAATATCGATGCCAGTATTGCCAAAATGCGCGCCCTGCAAGAGCAGGCTATAAGCTTTGCCATGGATGATTTTGGCGTGGGTTATTCGTGCCTATCCCATTTAAAACGCCTGCCACTGCACCAGCTTAAAATTGACCGCTCGTTTATCCGCGATATAGCCTCCGACCCCAATGATAGAGTCATAGTGCGCACTATTATTGCCATGGCTAAAAACCTCGAGCTGGATGTATTAGCAGAAGGCGTGGAAACACTGGAGCAGAAACATTATTTAATTGAACATGGCTGCAACACATTTCAAGGCTATTATTTCGGCCGCCCCGTGCCTATTCATGAGTTTGAAGCTATGCGGGCGCAATTTGGTTGATGGCGGCTTATTTATTAAGGCGTGACTAGATGTCACCGGATTATTAAGCGTTGAACAAACTACGGGCCAGCGCTTATTGCTTGAAGTTAAAACGCTAAATTTTCTCAAAATTTTAACGAGCATTTCCGCAAGTCCTGTTAACGCCGTTGACCCATTGAGTTGTGCCCGATGATTCTGTTAAAGATTCTTAAACCGCTCGGGCAAGCCGTCTTCGCCTAGCATAATATTAAAGCGGTAAATTGGGGAAACCGGTGGGCTATCAAACCGTGTATTTAAATAGGTATTCTTGAAACATTCACTACGTTCATTCTCTGCATCGGCGATAACCAAATCTATAACGCCAGCTTGGTTGATGCGCGAAACTAAGGTGACCGTTTTGCCTGGAATAGCATAACAATTCCCTTTGAAGTCCAAGCTGATGCTATTTTCGAACGCCATGCGCCTCCCCAAATATTCGATTATAGTCGGGTCTTTTTCTGCAATTTGTTTGTCGACAAATTTAAATGCCTCTTCAAAGGTCATTGGGGTTTCGGCAGCTTTAGACGAGGCGCTGCCAGATTTGGAGCAAGACGCTGTAAGTAAAACTGAGGCAAATATAAAAATTAATCGAATCATCTGAAAATGTTACCGCAATTAAATATGGAAAGTTGGTTGGGTGGAGCATAGCGAAACCCAGCATAATACATATTTGTTGCCAGCAAAATATCTGCCGCAGTTAGGTTTATTGCAACACAATTGTGATTTCTTGGTGATTAAAATTTACACTAGCTCTGCCAGCCAGCTTGCTGCATCTGTTTCGGCCTATAATTAGTACGTGGCGCGGGTTAGCCGAAGGCGTAACCCACATGTTTAATTAAAATTTAAGCACACGCCAAACAAGTGAAATTATTTCCTCAATAACCATGCACAAAGCCGTGCGGGTCAAAGACCTGCTCTACATAGCTGCTGACGAGCCTGTTTACTCTTCCACGGAAAATGGATTTAGAAACTGACGCTGCCAAAGTAAGGCTCTGTCTACCGCGCTAAGCTCGGCTTCATCACAAACCACCGCCCAGTTATTTTCAATAATATCTTTTTGTCTTGTAAAAATGCGGCGTGCGGCTTGTTCGGATAGAAAAAAATTATGCGCCGTTTCAAGGCAGTTTTTAAGCTGGCTCAGGTTTTTATTGCCTGATATGAGCATGGCTTGTGATGCTTCATTGCCTGCGCGCCCTTGGGGGCATATATCGTAAGCGGGTGTAAGGCTGAGATACTTGCCGTCCCAAAATGCCGCATGGTTTCGTGCATGGTCATCGGTATTGCCGCACAAGATATTAAAAACAAGACGCGAAAAAAGTTCATGCAGCGTTTCTTTCGGATGTGTAAAACGATGCCTGATAATTTCTGCAAGTTTTTCATAACTTGCGTAGCGTGCCATCATGTCATCCAGCCCAAAGAGGGTGAGCGCAGAAACCATGGTTTTACGTGTCCAGCCATGCGCTGTTTTTTCACGGTCAAATCGCTCGATTAACAACACATCTTTATTTGCGGCGCGTACCAGTTGAACGGGGGCGACCGTAAGCCCCGCCAATTTTGCCAAGCGCATAGCAATAAATTCGGCTTTAACTACATTGTATAAATCATCCTGTGAAGAAAATTTTGCGACATATTTGTTGCCCTGATCTTCTATCAGGGCTTTGGGTCTCGCGCCGCCGATTGAGCTGCCGTGGTAGAGCGCAAGATCAAGTTCTGGCGTTAATGGAAAACCTTTTTCTACACGCTCTGCGGATTCTAGTAATTCACTCAGCGGAACATTCGCTGCTGCGCGGGGTACATATTCCGTGGGTGAGCGCTGAAAATCTAATGCGCCGATACGATCAGAGCCTGATTCCAGCAGATACGTCAGTTCATCCAATTCTGCTGTGTTGGTATTTTTACCCTTTAATCCCAGCTTTTTATTGATGATGACCCTGCGGCCCCACGCGTCGGGTGCGGCATCACGAATGCAGCCTGGCATGGACAAACCATCAAGCAAAGGCAGCTCACCGGCCCGAAGCGGTAATTCAGGTTCATAAAGTGACATTGCTGGCGCGGTGTCATTAATGCGTTCAATATAGCTCTTACCATAGTTAAACAACACTGTGCGATTTATGGCTTCCAGCCTTCCCGCAACAATTGGCTTGGTTTCATTCGCCAGCCATACCCATACAAAGGCCTCATGGGTTTTGTTCCTGTTTTTAGAAGTCATCGTGTATCACCCTAGTTTTTGATTTGATGCGCTTGGGGAGGAGGGCGATCTTATCTCTGACCTGTTCTATGGCTTTCGTCAAAGGCTGTGAATCCTGCTCAAACAGGTTAATGCCGACAAGTGCGGCAGCCTCGAAATACAGGCCGATTGCGCAGCCCATATCACCGCTTTCAATTTTTTGTAAGGTGGCGCGCGAAATCCCTGCTCGCTCTGCAAGCGCGAGTTCAGACCACTTATGGCGTTTGCGCGCAAGCTTGATATGCTCACCCAGTAAAAGGGCGGCATCCTGCGCGTATTGAGAGTATGCTCTTGGTGTTGCCACTGTGAGGCTCACTTATCTAAAAAAATGACTATCTTTATGGTCATTAAATGTATCTATGACCAGTATGCTATTCAATCTAGCATATGATGGTTAATTGATCAATAAAAATGGCTAAAATAATAGCCATTATTGCGCATAATGACTGCTTTAATAGTCATCCGATGGTAATGCTAGGCTCGGGATGTCTGGGTTCGTACGCTCGCCAGTATTGGGTATTAGGTATTGGGTTCCCGCTAAATATAGCCGAACCAATACTTTCATTTGGACGAACATCTATCTACACATAGCCGAACCCATAAAAAGGCTGCGGCGCCATAAAAGCCGATGGATACAGTGCTCTATCACCGCTTTAGCGAAGCAAATTGCCGTTTGGTGAAAATTATTAGTTGTGCCTATTTCGTATTTAACGCAGGGGCCAACCCTAAATAATCTGCCTTAAAAACAGCTGCGTGCAAATAATGCAAAAAGGGCAAAATGCAAGACATGAAGCCAGCGCTTGCTAATATCAGCAGAGTTTTCAAGGACTCTGACACGAATAATCCTGGCTATGCGCACCAGGCCCCTTTGAATAGGCCTCAGGCCACCCGATACGCAGTAATTTCCACCGGCCTGCGCGCCATCGGCTTTAAACAAAGCAGAGATAGAACCCATAGCGTATGGGCCGTCCCTCTCCTGGCATTAAATCCATTGGTTCTTGATTCATATAATTTTCGCAAAAATTCTCCGGGTGTTAGATGCCCCCAGCAAGGTGCCAGCCATGGCCAGGCACCCCTCCTTATTTGTTATACAAATAGCAAACTCTGTGCATTAGTCAACGGAAAAAAATCTCCCATGGCCTATGCTAGGGTTCGCGCACTGCAGCCTGTATTTGCCGACTTAGTACGCCTATAGGTGCCGAACACGATAATAAAACACCCAATAAATTAAACAGTTAGGAAGGTTCACCTATGAACATACGCCGGTTAGCGTCCCTCCACATTTTATTGGTTACCCATTTATTACTGATCGCTTGTTCTGGGCAGCCGGGCAATAGTTCCTCCGGTTCGTCCTCCAGTAGTACTTCATCTACATCCAGTAGCGGACGCCCTTCAAGCAGTAGTTCATCGTCTAGCAGTAGCTCGGGGCTGGCAGTTGCGCCCCGCTGTGCCTCCCGGGAGAGCAATGCATTTAATAGTTTTGCGCAGATTGTTCCGGGCAAGGTGGAAGCTGAAAATTTCAACCCCAAGCAGAATGTTGACACCACCGAAGGCAACCTGGGTAAGGTATACCGGCTAGATACCAATGTTGATATTAAAGAAATTGCCGGCGGTTATGCCTTGGGTTGGATGGATAAAAATGAATTCATAAGTTTTACCGTTTATGTGCAGACGGCAGGCGCCTACGATGTTTATTTGCGCGCAGGTGCTACAGGCGCAGGCAGGACGCTCAGATTAGAGCAATGTTACGACCTACTGCTCAGTCGTATTGATATCCCAACAGTAGAAGCCCCAGGGCAATTTAAAATCTTTAAGGCGGGCACAGTACAACTGACGGCAGGCTCACAAATGATTTCAGTGCGAACGGGCAACCTAGAAGGCATCGAATTGGATTGGCTGCACCTGGGGCCCTATGCCGGGCCGATTGATCCTGTTAGCACCAGCAGTTCATCCAGTTCTTCTAGCAGTTCAAATAGCAGTACCAGCAGTGGCACTATCGCGCATAAATTTTTTGTCGGTAATACTACTACCAACTGGCAGGTGCGCAGTGATTTTGCCCAGTATTGGCAGCAAATTACCCCTGAAAATGAAGGTACCTGGGCATCAGTAGAGGGCACTCGCGACACCTATAATTGGCAGCGTTTAGATACAATCTATACATATGCAAAAGAGCATAATATTTTATCTAAACACCGTGCTTTTCTCTGGGGCGCAGGTTTGCCTGCATGGTTAACCAATTTAAATTCTGCCGATGCCGCGCTGGAAATTGAAGAATGGATCAGCGAATTTTGTCACCGCTACCCCGATATTGAGCTCATTGAGGTAGTGAATGAACCCTCTGCCGGCCATGCTCCCACGGCAATATTCCAACGGGCGCTGGGCAGTGATTGGATCACTAAATCATTTCAATTGGCCCGCAAATATTGCCCAAATTCCGTGTTAATGCTCAACGATTATAATCTGGAGCGCTATTCCAATGCTGATTTTATTGCCCTGGTAATGCCGGCAGTAAAAAGTGGCTATGTGGATGCAATCGGCCTGGAAGCTCATAACTTGGAAGGGTTTGCAGCAGCGGAATTATCCGCATCATTGGATGATCTTTGGAATAAATTGCAGTTGCCTATGTACATTACCGAATACGATAGTAAAGGTACTGATGCAGAGCAGCTTAAAAATTATCAGGCGCAATTCCCCGTGTTTTACAACCACCCGCATATTAAAGGTATCACCCTATGGGGTTATGTGTTCGGTAAGACTTGGGTGACGGGTACGGGATTAATTCAAGACGACGGCACACCGCGCCCAGCTATGACATGGCTAATGGATTACATTAAAACCCACCCTAAAAATTAGTGGGCACGCGTAGTGCGGGTTAGCCGAAGGCGTAACCCGCAGATTTAATTCAAATTCAAACACACTTTAAAAAGTAAAATTATTTCCTTAATGGCAAAGGACGAAACCGCGCGGGTCAAATGACCCGCACTACACGGCTAATCCGTAAGGTCGATACCATCCTCCCATACCAACGGCAACGGCAACGGCAACGGCCATAATTAGCCGCTTGCGGTGATTTGGGAGCGATGGAATCTGCACATAGATTCCCTGGGTGCAAGGTACCGTGTCAAAAAAGCAGTAGCATTATTTCTTGCAGGTATCCCCATTGCACGGGAAATTAAAAC
>DAOQGS010000079.1:0-10102 GCA_035338675.1 Cellvibrionaceae bacterium | reverse complement strand
ATGATGGAGACAAAAGCGGTGGGGCCTTCGGCATCCGGCTGAGGCAGGCGGTCAAATTTTTCAATTTCCGGGAAGGAAATATCCACCACCACAGCACCTTTGCTGCGGGGTTGGTCAATCATCTCAGGCAGGCGGTGCAGGGTTTGGGGGCCAAAAATAATATCCACAAAGGGCGCGCGTTTGGCGATGGCGCCGCCTTCTTGGCTGGCCACACAGCCGCCCACGCCGATAATCAGGTTGGGGTTTTTATCTTTGTAGTGTTTCCAGCGGCCCAATTGATGAAAGAGTTTTTCCTGGGCTTTTTCCCGAATAGAGCAGGTGTTGACTAAAAGAACATCGGCCTCTTCTGGGTTGTCTGTGGCGACCATCTGATGGCTGTCCCCGAGCAGATCCCGCATGCGCGACGAATCGTATTCATTCATCTGGCAGCCGTGGGTTTCGATAAATAACTTCTTTACACCAGGGGCTTGTGAGCCGGTGGTGTTAAGGGGCGACAGGGCGTGAGATGGAAGGTCGGACATAGGTGGCCTGTTGATAGGTGCTTAAAAATTGCGCGCGGCATTATACTGATGTGCCTTGCGCTTTCCCATGGTTTTTCGCGCTTGTAATTTTGCCCGCAGCCCCCACAATGGGCGGCTAGCTTTTTTGAAGGCGCCCTTGTTAAAGGCAATAAGCCAATGAGTATTCCAATTATGCCCGTCTCTCCGCTCTACAAAGTTATTTTTTACAACCAAAACCAAGTATTTGAGGTATTTGCCCGCGCCATTTACCAAAGCGATATGTACGGTTTTATCGAGGTGGAGGAGTTTGTATTTGGCGAGCGCAGCGGCCTGTTGGTGGACCCTTGTGAAGAAAAACTCAAAGCGGAGTTCGCCTCGGTTAAACGCTCTTATATCCCCATGCACTCGATTATTCGCATCGACGAAGTGGAAAAAGAGGGCTCAGTAAAGGTAACCGAGATTAAATCCGGCGATAAAATCGCCCACTTTCCGTTCCCTACGCTGGTGCCCAAACCCAGCCAGGATCAATAATTCCGGTGCTCTATTCGCGCACCCAAGGGCAGGGCGAGCCGGTTATCTTGCTGCACGGCCTGTTTGGCTCCATGGAAAATTTAGGTGCTCTGGCCCGGCCCTTGGCAGAGCACTTTGCCGTGCACAGTGTGGATTTGCCCAACCACGGCCGCAGCCCCCACACCGACAGTACCGATCTGCCTGCCATGGCCAATGCGGTGGCGGCTTGGATGGACGCCCAGGGCATTCACAAGGCCCATATCATCGGCCATTCCCTCGGCGGTAAAACGGCCATGGAATTGGCGCTAAGCCAGCCTGCGCGCATCAGTGGCCTGGTGGTGATTGACATAGCCCCAGTGCACTATCCCCCCCATCACAACGAAGTCTTCAAAGGCTTAAGCCAGGTGAACCCCGCCCAGATTCAGCAGCGCGGCGAGGCGGAAGCGCTTATGTTGCCGTTTGTGCCGGAAACCGCCGTGCGCAGCTTTTTATTGAAGAACTTGGTAAAAGAAGCGGACGGGTTTCGTTGGCGTATGAACCTGCCGGTGATCAGCCGGGATTACCCCGCGCTCATCGCCGGCAACCGGGCCGGTGTGTATACAGGCCCGGTGTTATTTGTGAAAGGCGGAAATTCCGACTATGTTACTAGCGCCCACAAGAGCGAAATAATGGCGCGCTTCCCGTCGGCGCAGCTTAAAATTGTCCCCGATACTGGCCATTGGTTACACGCTGAAAAACCCGATTTAGTTAGCGGATTAACACTGCGGTTTTTGCAAGGCGAGCACACCTAGCGGTAGGGGCGTCTGCCCGAGCAATTGCACACAGGTCACAAGTTCAATTGCAGCTGGTTACCCGGCGCTGGCTGCTGCGGCGCGCCAAACGGTTTTACCAATGGGCATAAATGTAATACTTTTATCAGATTTAAACTGCAATATCATCTAATATACAGCCGAATTCCCTGCAGCCAGGAGACATACTTTGACAAACTCTAGCGTTAAGACTCCCCAGGTAGAACCGGATCTTGAAGCGGGCGCGGTGCCGACTATTTCCATCGACTGTGTGGTGTTTGGCTTTCACCAGGGCCAGCTGAATGTATTACTGGTTAAATACGCGGAAGGCTTTCGTGCCGGTGGCTGGGGTTTGCCTGGCGACTGGATATTACAGCACGAATCCCTCGATGCAGCGGCCATGCGGGTGCTTAGCAGCCTTACCGGCGTTACCGATATTTACCTGGAACAATTAAGGGCCTTCGGCAGCGTGGATCGTTATCCTGGCAGCCGGGTAGTGACCATTGCATTTACCGCTTTGGTGCGGCAAGAGGACTATGTATTAATAGCGGGTGCGGCGGCGAGTGCGGTGCATTGGCGGCCGGTGAGTGATTGCCCTGACTTGGCACTGGATCACAGTGAAATTTTTGCGGAAGGTTTGCGCAGTTTGCGCCGGCAGCTGCGCCATGAACCGATTGGCTTTAACCTGTTACCGCATAAATTTACCCTATTACAGCTGCAGGAATTGTATGAAGCTGTATTGGGCATCAAGCTGGATAAACCCAATTTCCGCCGCAAAATGATGCACATGAACCTGTTAATTCCTTGCAATGAAAAACAGGTATCGGTGGCGCACCGGGCGGCGGCTTTGTATCGGTTTGACGAGACCGTTTACCGCGAATTACAGCAAAACGGTTTTAACTTCTCCTTATAAATTGCTCTTAAATGTGCTGCTATTTAATGAGTGCATCTAACGGCGAATAATGAAAGGGGCGGCCCTGGTGATTCAGGGCTGTCCATTCAATAGTGGCGCTTAACATGAGTGCACCATCCTGTGTGCGGTAAATATCCTGCTTAAACGCACCGCGAATTTTCGAAATTTTCTCAGCTGTTAGCCCCACCCAAAATTCATCGCCGCTTTTAAGTGGGCGTTTGTAGAGCAACTCCGCTCGCACCACCACTAAATTCACGCCCTCTGCGGAAAGCTGCGCAAAATTAAAGCCGTTTGCGAGCAGATATTCATGGCGGGCGTGTTCTAAATAATTTTGATACACACTGTTGTTGACTACGCCTTGCAAGTCGCATTCGTAATCGCGCACTTTAAAATCCAACTTAAAAGCGTAGTTCATTGCGCTCGCTCTTAAAATAAAACGCGCACGCGCACAGTGCCGGGCACATTGCGCAATTGTTCGAGGGCGTCTTCGCTGTAGCTGGTATTAATATCCATCACCACATAACCCATGCTCTCTTTGGTTTGTAGGTATTGGCCGACGATATTAATGTTGTATTGGGAAAATACCTGGTTAATGGCGGTTAATACACCGGGCACATTTTGGTGGACGTGTAATAAACGGTGCACATTGGCCTGCTGGGGCAGCGCAACTTCTGGGAAATTCACCGAGCTGGTGGTGGTGCCGTTATCGCTGTATTTAATTAGTTTATCCGCCACTTCAAGGCCTATATTCTCCTGTGCTTCCATGGTGGAGCCGCCGATGTGGGGCGTTAAAATCACATTGTCAAAGGCCCGCAGCGGCGTTAAAAATTCTTCGTCATTGCCCTTGGGTTCCACTGGGAATACATCAATGGCCGCGCCGCTTAAGTGTTTGCTTTCGATGGCTTGGGCGAGCGCGTCAATATCCACCACCGTGCCCCGGCTGGCGTTAAGCAATATTGCGCCGGGTTTCATCAGCGCCAATTGGGCAGCGCCCATTAAATTTTTGGTGCTATCGAGTTCGGGCACGTGCAGGCTGACGATATCCGCTTGACTTAAAAGTGCTTCAAGGCTTGCGGCCTGATGGGCATTACCCATGGGCAACTTGCTGATCACATCAAAGAACACTACCTTCATGCCCAGGCCTTCAGCCAAAACGCTCACCTGGGAGCCAATGGCGCCGTAGCCGATAATGCCGAGGGTTTTGCCGCGAATTTCGTAGGAGCCCGCCGCCGATTTATCCCAGACACCGCGATGGCAGAGGGCGTTTTTACGCGGCACATCCCGCAGCAATAATATGGCCTGGGCGATGGTGAGTTCGGCAACGCTGCGGGTGTTGGAGTAGGGCGCGTTAAATACCACCACGCCGCGCTCTTGGGCGGCGTGAAGGTCAACCTGATTGGTGCCAATGCAAAAACAGCCCACGGCAATTAATTTAGGACACTGCGCCAACACCTCTGCAGTGAGCTGGGTGCGCGAGCGCAGGCCAACAAACTGGGCATCCTTAATGCGCTCGATTAACTCAGAGCCCGCCAGAGCCGTTTTTACATAATCGATATTGGTGTAACCGGCCTTGTGCAGTGCGTCCACCGCCGACTGGTGTACGCCTTCTAGCAGTACGAATTTAATTTTGTCTTTGCCGAGGGAGGTTTTAGGTTGGCTCATGGGGACTTCCAGTGGTGGACAACAAAAAGGCGGCGATTCTACCACAGGCAGGGCCGCCAACTTATGAGTAACCGCGCCGCAGCGCCGGTGGTTTAGGGGCTGGCGCGGAAGGTTTTAATGCCGTCTTGGCCTGCTAAAAACAACACATCCGCGCCTTGCAGGGCAAACAAACCATTGGTAACCACCCCGGCAATTTGGTTGAGCTGCGTTTCTAAGGTTTTAGGCTCGTGGATATGTAAATCGTGAATGTCGATGATGTGGTTGCCATTGTCAGTAACCACACCGGCGCGCAAAACGGGCCTGCCGCCGAGTTTGCTTATTTGCCGGGCCACATAACTACTGGCCATAGGGATTACTTCCACCGGCAGCGGAAAGCGCCCCAATACCGGTACCCATTTAGAGGCGTCGGCGATACAGATAAATTCATCCGCGGCGGCGGCGACAATTTTTTCCCGGGTTAGGGCGGCACCGCCCCCCTTAATTAACTCTAAACGCGGGTTGGTCTCATCGGCGCCGTCCACATAGGCAACTAAATGGCTGACCTCATTGAGGGCCAACACCTTAATGCCCAGGTTGCTAAGCCTTGCTTCACTGGCATCTGAGCTGGCGACGGTGGCGGCGAAGCGGTCTTTGTGCTGCGCCAATTGATCGATAAAACAATTGGCGGTGGAACCTGTGCCTATGCCGATAATGCTATCCGGGCTCAGCCGAGGTAAAAGGTACTCTAGGGCGGCGGTGGCTACCTGTTGTTTGAGAATGTCCGGCGCGAGCATGATGGGCCTATTAACCATTAAGAAAGGTGCGCATTTTACCCAAACCACAGGCGGGCGGGTTGGAAACTTCAGCGTTAAAAACCGGCTGGCTTTAACCTAAAAACCGCAGTTGAACTCGAGTACGGCTGCCTAATGCTTGAATCTGCACGCTTTTTTATCAAAATTTGGCTCACCGTAGAGATGACTACTGCTTTCGCCAAATTTTGATAAAAAAGCGCACATATTCGGCGCCTTAGGCGCCCTCGCTACGAGTTCAACTGCGGTTTTTAGGTTTAAATTAGATTTTTGCGAAAATCCAATGCTGCTCGGCTGTTTGGCAACTCCACAGGTTGTCGTTGATGGGTTGGCAATCCTGCAGGCTGGTAGGGGGGCGGTGGCCGAAGCCTTTGGGTGGTTGCAGGGTTTTGCGCTCTTCTTTTAAGAAGTGGTACATGCGCTCAAAGCGGGCGGCAAAATCAAAGTGTTCGGTTTTGGCTGTCGCATAAATGGCCGCAAACTTATCGAAACTTAAGGTGGTATTGCCAAGCCCTAGCTGCAGCATTTTGTGAACATAAAGGGCAAAGCAGCTGAGCAGATAATCGTTTTGTGCTGCGGAGTTTTTAGGTTCAGGGGGAAAAATTAAGCGATTGCCCGGCCCCAACGCATCCGCTGCAAGTGCGCCTTTAGGTTTATTCCACTGCAGGGCAAACTGCTGGTTACCGCAACGAATGGTTTCATTGGCTAGCTGGCAGCCGGTTGTGGATTCAGCGCTGGGAATTTTACGGCGCGCCGGGAGCGGCCCCGGCGCTTGTGCAACAGTTGGGTTTGACGGTGGGATGGTGCTCGGTTGAACCGCTGGCGCTGTTACAACTGCCGGGGGTTTGGCTTTTTGAGGGGGCGCAGGCAGTGCAACGGCCAATTTTGCCGCTGGGCGTTTTAATAATAAATACTGTGTATCCGGCGTATTTTTGCGAAATTCATACAGTGCGGGCAGCCCTGTAGCGCCGCGTGCTACCAGCGTGCAATAACTTATCTCTAAGGGTGTTTGCCCTCGACAGTTGTCATCGGCCACGGCGGCCAATGGTGCGAGCGAGGAAATGGCAACTAACAGGCGTGCGGTGTAGGTCATCGGGAGTGAGTCAATAAAGCGGAGGGCTATGGTAGCGCGCAGAGTAAAGGCCGCAAAGGTGCCAGATATTGGGTTCAGTCGAGCATGCTTAGCTATAACCAAACGCCATGGTAATAATTACATAAGCTAACTTTTCGCTACACAAGAATTGATCACAGGCTAAACTCATTGATATTGAGCAGCGGCTTAGCTGACTCAATGATGGTTAATGTGCTAGCAACTGCAGGGATTAATCGGTAAATGCGCGGCCTTGGGTTTTCACGGCAAATGGCGTGAATGCAATAAAAGGTGCTGTCATCGAAAGGAATCAAGGAGTTTGCCGTCCGGCCGGTATATTTAATATTTGGACTCCCAAGGGTATTTCATTATGAATCGTTCAGGCGAATCGGGTTCTGTGCCGGCCAGGCACAACCGTTTTTTTCAGCAACATGATTATTGGTACTACCGCACCCGCGAGGGAATTGATATAGGGCCGTTTGATAATCAGGAGGAAGCCCAGCGGGGCGCGAGGGAATTTATTGATTATGTGGTGAACCATAACCCGGATTTTATTGATATTTTAAGCCGCTACAAAGCGGCCGCGTAACCGCCTGCCAGTTAATTTAGGTATGCAGTGCCATTTGTAACGAGCCATAACAATAATTCTCGTCAAATGGTTTTTTACCCGCTGGTAATTCCCCCTTCTCTATCGCCTCGAACCGCAACTGCGGCAATTGCTAGTTTTAGTGCGGCCCGTCATCCAATCGGAAGCGTATTTTTAATTCCTTCGAGTAGGGAAATAACACATTGCCAAACCCTGCGACGTTAAATACAAATGTATCGGCGGCGGCTAAGGCAGCCTTATCGAGAATAGGGTGGCCAGAGGATTCGCTAATAGATTTTTCCAGCAGTTTGCCGTCGCTATCAATGCGCAGCTCTAATTCGGTGACACCCGTAAGGCCGCGATCCATGGCATAGGCGGGGTAGAGTATGTTTGCCCGCTGGGCAAGCCAGGGTGTGGTAAAGGACAGATAATAAGGATTGTCCTTATCCTTTTGGGCGCCTACTTTTTCCATATGGGCTTCGCATATGGGGCCGGGGATAATGCAGGGTTTTAAGCTCAGGGTGCCTGCACCAGCAAGTAAAAGGGTAACTAAGGGCACTATAATTTTTTTAGACATGGGTACAATCTTTACAGGCGGTTATTCAAGGTCAAATGCGCGAAAATACTGCACATCGGCAGATTGCGCAGCAGGCGTGGCGGTATTATTTGTGAGTGTGCAGGCGTCGTCACTTTCGGTGAGTTCCCCGCTGCGGTTTAAATGCAAATTAATAAAATCAAATAAATTATTATCGGCCAATTGCGAAGGTGACACCTTTTGCAGGGCGCCGAAAATATTATCAATGCGGCCTGGGTATTGTTTTTCCCAGCTGGCCAGCATGGTTTTTATGGATTGCCGCTGCAGATTCTCCTGGGAGCCGCACAGGTTGCAGGGGATAATGGGGAATTCTTTCACCGCTGCAAATTCAATTAAATCTTCTTCCCGGCAATACGCCAGTGGCCGGATTATAATATTGCGGCCGTCATCGGCCAATAATTTAGGTGGCATGGCTTTGAGGCGGCCGGCAAAAAACAAATTTAAAAACAGGGTTTCCACTATGTCGTCTTTGTGGTGGCCCAGGGCAATTTTGGTGGCGCCGATGGATTCGGCAAACCCATACAGGGTGCCGCGGCGCAGGCGGGAGCATAAACCACAGGTGGTTTTGCCTTCCGGAATAATGGATTTAACAACTGAGTAGGTGTCTTTTTCAATGATGTGAAAGGGCACCCCCAAGGCGCTTAAATAATTTGGCAGCACCTCCTCAGGAAAACCGGGCTGCTTCTGATCCATATTCACCGCCACAATTTCAAAACTAACCGGCGCCGCCCGTTGCAGTGACAGCAATATATCCAACATGGCGTAGGAGTCTTTTCCGCCGGAGAGGCACACCATCACCTTGTCGCCCGCCTCAATCATGTTGTAGTCCGCAATTGCAGAGCCCACCAAGCGCCTCAGGCGCTTTTGCAGCTTGTTATTTTCGTACTGGGATTTGCGCGCGCGCGTGGACATAAGCATGGGGGCGACCTATTACCGCAAAAGGCGGCAATTGTAAGGGCTTGCCGCTGGTACGGCAAAGGCCTGCCGCTTCATGCCGGTAAAAATCCGCGCCGCCTACCAGTAAATGGGCGCTGGAGCTTGATACAGCCCTTGGCATAAGCCTTGCGATAGCCCCACCTGAGCGCGGCCATCGTCAGTTGGTCTCTTAGGTTTTCAGTGGGAGTTTTCGTAGTGTTCGAGCGTTTAAGTCAATGGTTAAAAGGGTCTCGTGCAGAGGTGAAACAATCGTGTGAGGTTAATTCGGTCTGGAGTGATGCCGAGTCGGAATTAATTTTATGGAATGAACAGCAGCGGGGCTTGGGTCGCATTGAGTTGCCGGGCCGCTCCGGTTTATTTCACAGCGCGTTACTCGGTGTGGATATAGTGGAAAACCAATTATTAATTGATATGCCCTTTCCATCGCCGCCTATCGATTTAGTGCTGCCCCATACCCAGTGCAAATTATCGTTTATTAAGCAGCAGCAATTGCTGCAGTTAGTTGTTCAAGTGGAGGAGCGGTTGCTTTACGAAGGGCGCACGGCATTGTTAGTGAAAATACTCCAGCGGGAATTTCATTGTGATCGCAGGGCGGGGGCGCGCATTGGTTTTGCGCGCGGCCAGTGGCCGTTGGTGCGGATGCAAATACCCATGGTGGAGCAGGTGCGCGCACGGGTGATTAACCTGTCCTCCGGCGGCGCGCTGCTGAATATTTTTGGCAGACACGATACCTCCATACAGGCTAAGGCTCAGGTTGCTATGAAATTAGAATTAACGGACGGCACCTGTATTGATGTTAAAGCCGCGATTAAATCGGTGAGCTACTACCGCAGACCCTGCCAGCATACGCAATTTAGGGTGCAGTTTTTGGCGATGAGCGAACGTGACGCGCGCAAATTGGATTTATTTATTGCCTATCAACTGGATCAAGCGGGTAAAGAAATAACGTTTGCCAGCGAGTTGGAGGCGGCGTATTAGTTTTTAACTATTCAGCATCTTTTTATGTGGCTGTGGGTAATTCCTGCCCTGACTGGGAACTCACGCGTGTGTGTTTTAGTGCTGTGCCCCCGTAATAGAGCACCCGCAGTGGTGACTATCGGTTAGTGCAGACACGCCGTGAATACTTCCGTGTAGGCTCGTCAAAAAGGTCCCTCTTTTTGACGGTCTGCACTAACCGGTAGTCACCACTGCTACACCGCGAATCGATTATGCCGGATGGCTAAATCCTGCTGAATTTGGCGCCAGCGCGGAAGAAAGGAGTAAAGTGTGCTGAATAGTTACATTCGTTATTGATTGCCTTGGGTGCCGCCAAACGTATTTTGCTAAAGCATCCTCTGGTTTACCTTTGCCGCCGGATTATTAGCCACAAGAGCACGCTTGTGTGTTTGCAAAAATTCACCTATTCAGGCTGGCGCAGAGACGTTGAAGCTCTCAACTCACGCTGATTGAAATCCCCCGGTTAAATATTCCTATGCAAGCCTGCACCTGTGTTCGCCCAAGGGCCATTTCTTTGGCTGCGGGGCAGATTTTTCGTTCCTAGCTAGAAAAAGCCATTATTTTGGCGCTTAAATATAATGAGATTGAGCAAAATGCCTATTGAATAGAGCAAGATTTCATAATTGCACTTCACCACGAATTTTGGCATGCAGCTATATTTAAATAAACATGGGGCTTGATTCATCGGGACTCATTTTGGGAGCTGCGTACCCTGTTAAGACTGTTAATCAGTGGAAA